>JBJHCD010000196.1:0-8526 GCA_050485845.1 Pirellulaceae bacterium
GGTAAATGGCAACGCCGGTAGTTTCTTCTGCGCGGCCTGTCGACGTTCCGGCAAGGTCAAGGCCGAAGTGCGCGTCTCCGCGATCGGTTCGGGGCGAGTCGCCAGATAGATGGCTCCCCCTCCCACCGCGCCCAGCAGGACCAGGATCCCCAGGGACCACTTCAAGGCCTTTCCCAAGACCTCATCACCATACACCTCCGTCTCCGGCAACTCGTCCCCTCCAGCCGATTTCCCGGACTTCGCCCCGGGAGGAATTCCTCGCCCAGCACCCGACCTCTTTCCAGCTCGGGCGCCGCCACTTGCTTGACCCGCGTGTTCCGCGTGTTCTGCGGACTTGGCGGACTTGGGGGACTTGGCGGTCTTCTTGCCACGACCCGGTTCGCGTTTACTGATCTCCCGTTTCATGGATCCTCCCCCTCTTCGGCCTCGGCCGAGTTTGCCCGTGCCATCTCGGAAAACTCCGCGGCTATACCGGGAGCCCCGGGTCGCTGGAGTGGATAAATCACCAAAGCTTCCGCGGCATGATTGGCCGCGGGATATTTTTGCCGAGCGAGATAGACCGCTCGGTCGGCCGCGTTGTCATCCGGTTTGAATTTCTCGTGCAGTTGCTGATGTCTCTCCATCAGCTCCTCTTCATCGAGCATGCCGTAAATCAGGCTCAGATTGTAGTGAGCGGTCAAGTCTTCCGAATCAACCTTGATGGTCCGTTGGAACTGTTCGACCGCCTCCCACAATCGTGCATCTCGGCTCGCCTCGTCCGATTCGACATTGGCCAGATCAAACAGCGTCATGCCCAACAAGTTGATCACTTCGATATCGATACTGAAGTCGAAGCCCCGTTCGAGCATTTCCTCCGTCTGGTCTTCCAGAACCTGGCGGAAATTCCGTTCGGCTTCCAGCAGCCGTCCTTGTTCCCGGTTGACCATTCCGCTCAGCCAAGCCATTGTCCATGGAGGGGCCGGCGGGTCATCGTGCTCGGCCGCCCGCGCAATCGCATCGACCGCCTCGTCCAATTGCCCCTCCCGGAAATAGACTCGAGCCGCATTGAGTGGCCCGTCATACCGCCCCAGCTTTTCGACCTCCGCAAACGCTTCTCCCGCTTGTCGTAATTCGGCCTTTCCCTTCAGCAGCAGCCCGATTCCATAATCATTCCACCGCTCCCAGGTCGGAATCTCCACGGATTCATTCTCCACCTCTCCCTCGTCCCCTTCCACCGGAAATCGCATCCGGTCCGAGGCCATGACGGTGATGGGAAGCTGATTCCGATAGGTCTCTCCTTCCACCTTCCCTCGCAGAGGCTGGTCACCAGGTCGCTGCGTGTCGGCAATGAACCGCATGTACTCCGCGTCAAACTTGCGGTAGTTCAATTTGACGCTCACTTCCACCGGTTCGGTGATTCCTTCGGGAATTGTCAATTCATAATGAACGGTGGCCGCCGCGCCGGGCGGAATCTGATGGTTGTACAGCGGCACGAAAATATCCTGCGGATTTCGCCGATTGATTCGATTTCCCTCGCGATCCAGCATGAAGACATTGACAAAGTGCGACCACTTGTCGACATCGGTCGTCTCCTCCAGCGCACCGCTGCGTCCAATCACCTTGCCACCACTGGTTACTTCAACATCCAGCCATAGTTCATTCGAATCCGCCGTCCCCTGGGTCAGCAGGTGTCCGAGAGTTAATGTCCGAATGACCACCTCCAACAAATACGGTTTGCCGGGCTCCAACGTCGGCACGTCGGGCCGCAAGGGAGCGTGCAACCGACCTTCAATCGTTCCTCCCTCCTTCACGCCGAAAATGTCCACTCGGACCGTATCCTGCAAGAACTCCTGATGGGCCTTGATCACGTCGTCCAACTCTTTCATCCATGCCACGCCCGTGTTGGCGGACGGGAACATGTGATTATGAATGCTGGGCCGATCCGCGCCGGGAAACATCTGGGCACCAAAATCGTTGGAGGGCTGCAGCGGCATGTGGCAGTCATTGCAATTCCCCTTCGCCTTCGGCGGATAGTAAAAGCTTCGCGCTCCATGTCCGGAGACGCCGCTGAGCAGATAGGTATCGTAGTGGTTCTGTCCACGGAGGAAATCCTTGTAGTGATTCAATTCCTTCGGCAAGTGGACCTTATGGCAAGTCGAACAGAACTCGGCTGACTTATGAAAGTCCTTGAGGAACGTCCGTTTGTGAAAACTGGGCTTTGCCTTGACCAGCGTGTTGTTGATGAACTGAAGCCAGGAATTCTCACTGAACGTAAAGGGATAATGCAGTGGCTCCTCGATCGTGTAGTCGGCGTTCCCTCGAGTGCTGTTGACATGAGTGATCGCATGACAACTGGTACAAGTGATTCCCGCGTGAGCGGTCGGATCGCGAATATCGTCGTAGTCGGGTCGATCAAAGGCACCACTGAAGAACGGCACCGGATCATGGCAGCCCGCGCACCAGCGCGACGCCTGGACGTTTCCATCACGCTCAAACGCGACTTCGCGAGTTTCGCGAACGCTGGCCAGATACGCCGGGTTGTTGAATGAACTGAAATGATGCGCGCTGTGAAACCAACCTTCGTAAGCATCGGCATGGCACTTCAGACAGTACTCGTCATTCATCAACACTTCGGGACGAATGAAATTCCCTGTCGCCGTCTTGGCCAAGGAAGGGCGAAAGTACTGCTCGCCCGCCTGAGGCCCCTCGCGGTTCCATTGTCGAGGATCTTGATAGCGGGCGGCGATCAACAGGCCGATCACCACGGCAACCGAACCGGCGTAAGCGACTCCGACCCGCCACTTGATCCGCGGCCCGGCCAGTCGGTGCAGCACATACAACCAGACGGCCGCCAGCGGGCTGATCACATGTGCCCAGTACATCACGGAACGGGCCAATGGCTGTTTCAGTTCAAAGACCCCGGAGACCCGAGTCAGTAAGACTCCGCTGACCAACAGCACAATGCTGATCGCGAACAACGAATAACCCAACATGACCGCTCGGCGATTCCGACGCTTCCGCGCGGCGATCATGTGAAACAGCCCAAAAGCGATAAACGGCAGAATGAACAAGAGCCCCAGGACCAGGTGCAACAGGAACATGTACTGATAGAACAAGTCCTCGTAGCTCTCTCCCGTGTACCAATTCAGTGCCGTGATGCCGGCCAGGTAGATTCCGTTGGCCCCCAGCAGTGCCGCCAATCCGAAAACGACATAGAGCAACACGCGAAGCCGAGGCCCCACGGACCGCACATACCGAGCACGGCCTCCTTCCCCCGCCTTCTTTAGCAGAGCTGCAATCTCGGGACGCTCGGACGCCGGCAATTGGGATTCACCTGACGGTGAAACGTTCATCTCTCCACCTCTTCATCGACTTTCACGCAGATCTTCATTCGGGTCACCCCCATCCAACCGGTCATGGCCTGCACGCCAAACTCGAACAACCAAGCTCCATCTCGTTCAGTCCCGTTCCATCCGGTGCTTCCATGCGGAACTTCCATTCCGGGCTTCCATCCGGAATGGACGTCGCCGGAAATAATCGAGATCGAGCGATCTAGCTCGGACTAGCACTCGGACTAGCACTCGGACAATTGCCGGGCCCGCGAGTTGTCAGGCCGGACCGCACATCCCCATCGCTTCGCCGCACACCGAACTTCCATCCGCAATGGACCAAAGGATGGATCGTCGAAAGGGCAAGCGAGGGACTCGCGGTTCAGATGCCGCGGAGATCCGGGGGACGGACCAACCGGGGCCAGTCACCCCGAGGTCCTTCGCACCGCAACTCGCCCCGGAACGACTCGGAAATCGATTCGGGGAACGGGATCGGCCGCGAATTCAGACCATGGTCGCCCGACGAAGAGACGGGCAGAGAGAGGGGAAGAGATTCCAGGGGAAGCGGCCGAGCACCACAAGTAGGTCCCTGACAGGGGAGATGCCGTGGTTGTCGGTGCGGACTCCATTGGTAGCCCGCCTCCCGCGCGTAGTAGCCCGCCTCCCGCGCGTCACGGGCCTCACGCTGCAATTCCAACAGGCTCACCGCCTGCATCGCCAATTGAGCCGGCACCTCGTCTCGCAACAACCCGCGTCCAAAAGGCCGGCCCGCGTATGTGGCCACGTCTATCCGTCCACCACCACTCCAAAACACATAACTTCCGCAATGTCCCCACGCAGTGGGAGCCACGGGATGGAGAATCACCCCCAACGTCCCACAGGCCAAGAGCAGGACGAGTTTCATTGAGTGCCACGTCGGCATCGGACGGTAATGGATCACTCCCATAATTCGACTATAGGTCGGTCGGAAATGCCCGTCAATAAGCAGCCGAGGAGGGAGACCACCGCAAGTCCTCCGGAGCGTCTGGATGCAGATACTGCCAAAACCACGGGAGGTTTTGCTCCCGAGTCTGATAGTCCCGCAAATAGCTCTCAAATTCACGACCACTCGGCTCGGCACCCGTCGGATAGGGGTAGCTCTCCATTTCCACAAACGGCAACGGCTCGACATCCTGTCCATGGAGCGTATTGAGGTTGGCGTCTTTGTCCCAGCCGACACTGTAAAGCAAGAAATCTCTCCTCCATCCGGGGGGAGGCGATTCTTCCGGCTCGGCGAACCGCAATGTCAGTTCGTCGCCCGCTCCAAGCACCACCAGGCGACCGTCGGATTGCAGCAGGAGTGGAAGAACATCGCCATACCGAGTAAATCGGCCGCGCATCGGGGGCCAGCGGGGAGCAGGATCGACCTCGTCGTACAGGTACTGCTCGGGCGACCGGTCCCGATAAGGAACTCGAGCGGAAAAGCCGCGATAATGCAGATCGGCCGTCACCAACGGGAGCTTCTGGACCGACAACTCCCCCTCCGGCTCATCCACCGTGAAGAAAGCGGCGTCCCAATAAATCTGTGCCGTGGTCCGAATCCGCACACGATAGTCATCCGTCAGAAACGCATCCGATAGGTCAATCGCAATCGTCTTCGTCTTCCCTCCCGGAAACCCGATAAAGGCCTTGGTCTCCACGAACTCCCCCGACTCATTCGGTGTCCATACCGAGGGAAAACGTGGCCCTTCCAGCCGAGGATTTTCGGAGAAGGCGATATTCAGGGCCGTGTTGGCGGGGTAGATCCAACCGGTCAGGAAGAGCGTGATTTGCCGGGGGTCGTCCAGCTCACCCAGATCCAGCTCCAGATAATGCTCTTCGGTGAGCCCCTGGTGAAGCTGTACCTTCCAACCCTGGAAGTACTCTCCATCCTCTTCCAGAATCATCGGCAGCACATCACGGCCCCAGCGATCTCGAGCCGCCACGGGACGCCGAGGCTCGCGGACCGTGTGAATTTTGAACTCGGCAATCTCGGCCGGCCCCACCTTTTCATTGGAATAGATGTCAATCTCCTCGGGATGATCCACCGCCAACAACTCGACCTGGTCGAAATAGGCTGCCTCCCAAAGCTCCTCGGTAATCTGCAGTTCGTAGTGTCCATCACGAGCCACCAGTCGGTCGCCGGGGATCTTCAGATACTCCCATGCTCGCGATGGCGCCACCACTCCCCGAGCCACCTGCATGCCGATCGGCGCCGCCCAGAGACAGTCGGTAAAGAACTCGAACCGCTCTCCCGTCCAGGTATACAGATAGGGACAGGAACCGGTCAGCGTCATCAGTTCCGTCAGAACCTGATCGGATTCGGGACGCGGCACGACCTGCGGGACCCCATTCGTCCAGACAATCCGCAGCGCATCGGCACGTTCCGCTTCTCCCAACCCGAAGTGCGTCACGTCGGTGGAGACCACCGCCGCCTGATAGCGTCCCCCGCTCCGAACCTCCAGCAAGCTGCCGATGCCGGTGTGCCCGGCCCGTCCGGCGTTGTCGGTCTGGCCCACCGCCCGCACCTGCAACCACGAGTTCCGATTTCCTCCTTCATTCTGATAGATCATCAGACGGCCCTGCTGAATCACGATCCAATCGAGACCGCCATCCAGGTCGAGGTCCGCCAATCTCCCCCGTCCCCAACCTCCCGGGAGATCATCGGGAAAAGGTCGAACCTCCTCGAATTGGGCCTCGGGGCCGCCGAGGAACACGCGAACGTCCTGATCGTTCCAGACCAATACATCCGGATGGGAATCATTATTCAGATCCCCGACCAGCAGATGGCGAAATGCCTCCGAGGTAATCTCGACTTCACGGAGAAACTGATTCGTTCCAGGACGGATGGTTCGAGTCAGCAGAGCATGCACTCCCTCCGCTCCCGCCGTCACCAAATCCCAGGAGACGTTTCCATCCAGTTCCGTCACCGCCAGCCCACGAGCTCCCGCCACTCGATCAAATCCACTCCCCAGCTCCCGCCAGGCGAATTGTCCGTGGAGCACGTTTTCCAGCAGCGAGGCTTTTTCGTTCCCTGAACCGGCAACCAAGACGTCAATATCAACGTCGCGATCCCAGTCGACCGCAATCAGTTCCGTCACCTCCTCGAGGCCCTCGGGGAGTTGGGACCACTCCGTCACATCGACGAATGTCAAGTTTCCTCGACTCGACCACAGCCGGAATCCATCCTCCGTGAACAACACCAGATCCAGGTCGGCATCATGGTCGAAATCCACCAGGATCCCGGTTGTCACGCCCCGAGGCATTTCCAATTCATCGGGCTGAGCCACTTCGATCAATTCACGCTCTCCCGTCGCCCGGTCCAGCCGGTTCTCATAGACTCGGACCCCCGCGTCACCAAACACAATCAGATCCGGATCCGCCTTGTGCGTTTGTGGAGCCAATATCCTGTCACCTTCCAAGTCCCCGTCCGGAGGCGCCGCGCCCCCGGTCGCTGGAAGCTCGTCGCCAGTCGTCTGACCCGCGGCCTGGCTCGCGGCCTGCCCCGCCTCCTGCCCCGCCTCCTGTCCACCTTCTAGCACTTCACCAACTTGCTCACCAAGCTGTTCACCTCGAGGATCGGCCGGGGCATTCCCCGAGGCACGGCCCGAAGGGGAGGGGAAAGTGGGAGCCTGTTTGTGGTCGTTGTCGAGATCCCCCACGAGCAGCCCCCGCATGTTTTCCGGGACCTCGACGCGAGTTCGCGATTCCCACTTCCCACTCTCCACCTGCCGCTTCAGCACCACCACTTCGCGCTCGGTCAGTACGACTAACTCCAGTCGGCCATCCAAGTCGAAGTCGATCACGGCAAAGTCTCGCACTTCTCCCAACTCCAGCTCACTGTCCCCATCTTTTTCCAACCATCGAGGCTGACGCTCGTCGGGAAGAGGCTGGAGTCGAATGTCGGTATTGGTCAGGGGAAGGGGGGGAGGAGCGGGATTCACTCGGTAGAATTCAGGGCTGAAATCGAACACCACGAACTCCAATGGATGCAAGTCCACTCGGCGAAGATCCCGCTTCTGCGCCTCCAAGGGAGCCACTCCGTTGCGGATTCCCAGGACGGTCCGATAGACCGTATTCCAGTCGGACCGCTGGGCCGCCTCCACTCCCTCGTCAATCAACTCCAGCACGTTCTGGCCCGTCCCCGCCGATTCCCCCTCGGCCACATTGGCCCCGAACTGAATGCTGCGGCGTAGCGGCCGCAGCAGTTCACGTGCACCGGACAAGGTCTCCACGATCGTCTCGTCCTGGGCGCCGGCCTGTGCCTCCAGACACGCAAGCAACACGGTTAAATTACCGGGGGCCAACTGCCGCGCTTGCTTGATCGCCTCCAGCGCTCGTCCCTCCAACTGCTCGTCAAAACTGGCCTGCGCCGCTTGGTACGTGGCAAAGTAGAGCGGCACGTAGTCCGGATGCTCCTCCATCGCCTCGGCCAGGAAATCCATAATTTGCCGAGCCCGTTCGTCCTCGTCCAAGTCCGGGAGCGTTCGCAGCATGTCGGCCGCCATCCATCGGCCGGCGACCGAGTCCGGTGCCATGTTCATCAGCGACTCGATCGCTTGTCGAGTTGCCTCGGTCAGTTCGGCCACCTGGTCACGCTGGGCCAGCTTGAGCATGATGAGCCGAGCGACCGCGAGATTCTGTACTGGAAATAGCTCCTCCGGAACCTGCTCGGACATCTCCTCCAACAGTCGAGACGCCTCGGCCAGACGCATCTGATTCTCCAGCAGCCCCAACGCCTCCAAACGAGTCTGCAGCAGACCTTCCACCACATTCGCGGGAAGTCGAGGCGGCTCTGGATCACGTCGAACTGCCAGCCACCAAATGGTGGCGGCCACGGCCAGGACCAAAACCAATCCGTTCGCCAATATCAGGGCATAACTGGTCCGCACCGCCCCACAACGCCGAACCGGCAGGGCGAGCACATGGTGCCTCGAGCACGCCACCTGGCCAGCTCTCGTCCGATGTCCCTCGTCACTCGGCATGGTCGCCGGAACCGGCAGCGAAAACGCTTCTTGCGATTCTAGGACTTCTCGGCGTTCGAGGCATTCTCGAGTTTTTTTTCCTTCGCGCCCCACGGCGTAATTCCGCCAGGCGGTGTCGCGAGACTGGCAAGCTGTTGGAAGCAGTGGGATCGGAAGCAGTGGGATCGGGTCAGCTGGCATGAAAGTATCCTCAACCATCCCGTAGATAGGTGAGC
>JBJHCD010000197.1:0-8503 GCA_050485845.1 Pirellulaceae bacterium
AGCTCAAGCACTTCAGCGACCGCCACTCCCTCTGGGCTCAAGCCGATCACTTCTCGCGTCTGGTGCACGAAAGCCTCGACCTCCGCGAGACCGCCTACACCATTGTCAACGAGGGGCGGCGGCTGATCGGTTGTGACCGAGTCAGCTTGGCCTTGCTGCGAGGCCGTAAGTGCGTGGTCGAGGCGGTCAGTGGCCAGGACACGGTCGAAAGCCGCTCGAACATCATCACCTCCCTCAACGAACTCGCCTCGAAGGTCGTCGCCACTGGCGAGCCACTCTGGTACGAAGGTTCCACCGAGGACCTCCCCCCGCAACTCGAGAATGCCGTCCACAATTATGTCGACGAATCGTATGCCAAGTCGATGGTGGTGATGCCGATCCGCCGCCCGAAGACCACGGAGATTCGAACCGAGGAATTGCGGGTTCACGAGGCATCGGCCGAGCGGAATGAATCGAACGAGGTGGTCGGCGCCCTGATTGTGGAGCAGATTGAGACCGATGTTCCTCACGAACTGGTCGCCCCGCGGATCGACCTGGTCTATGAGCATTCGGCCCGAGCGCTCTCGAACACGCTTTCTCACAACAACCTGTTCCTCATGCCGGTCTGGCGAGCGATCGGAAGCTTGGGGGTCGTGGTCAAGGCCCGAAACCTTCCCAAGACCTTGGCCGTGGTCGGAGTGCTGATTCTCGCGCTGATCGGATTGTTCCTCGTTCCAACCAATCTGATGCTCAGCGCCGACGGCACGCTGGAACCGATGGTCAAGCAGAACGTCTTCGTCAACGTCCCCGGAACGGTCGTCGAAGTTTTGGTGGAAGATCAACAATTGGTGGAGGAAGGCGACCCGCTGGTGATCCTCTACAACGCGGAACTCTCGGTGGAGTTGCAGCGAGCCCGAGGGGAACGGCTGGTCACCAGTCAGCGATTGGCCAGTGTCCGCGATGCCCTGAATCGCCGTGGTCTCTCGGAGGACGAACGGACGAAACTGGCCGGCCAGGTTCTGGAACTACAGGAATCGCTGAAGAGTCTCCAGAACCAAATCACCCTCCGCGAACAGCAGATGGAAGAGTTGACCCTGCGCAGCCCCATCACCGGGCAAGTGATGCTTTCATGGGATGTGGAACGGTCGCTGCTGCGTCGTCGAGCGGAAGCGGGGCAAATTCTGATGGCCATCGCCGACCCGAAGGACGAGTGGGAATTGGAACTGTACATGCCCGAGCGGCGGATGGGGCACGTCAATCGAGCTCGCGAGGAACTCGGGCCCGAACTGGAAGTCGACTACATTCTGGCCACCGAACCTCGCCGCCGCTTGCATGGATCGGTCCGGTACATCGACCCTGTTTCTCGAGTGCATGACGATGCCGGGCACAGCGTGCTGATTCGCGTCGATATTGACGAGCAGGAATTGGGCAGCGAGCTGCGTCCGGGGGCCAAGGTGCATGCTCGAGTGAACAGCGGTCGCTGCTCCTATGGTTACCGTTGGTTCCACGAGGCGATCGCCTGGGTCCAAACGAATCTTCTCTTCTGATGCTCGCATCCGTCACGACGGTTCACTTCCCCGGTTCAAGTCTCCGGTTTAAGTCCCCGGTTCAATTCCCCCCAAATTCCAAAATAATCCGAGCCCTGACGCGGGCGATCCGCTCGGGATCTCCGAGGAGCTGCTGCGATGCCCAGGACCACTGTCTGTTTTCTGACATTATCGCTCATCCTGACCGCCGTCTTGATTCCCGGGAGCCCGATACGATTCACTTGGGCTCAGGAGACCGAGTCCCCGGCCCCGTCGATTGCTCCGTCAAACGCCCAGTCCGGTGCCCCGTCTGAGGCCAGGACTGACGTTGGGACCGAGACCAAGCCGGTTGCCAAGTCGGCTGATAGACAGGCCGATAAACTTGCCGCCGAGTCTGCCGGCCGGTCAGGTGCCGAGTCTCAAGGAAGTACCTTGCGCGTCGCGCAGCTGGAAGTCCCCCGGCCGGCTCGAGCGGGCAATGACGAGCGAGGGACGAGGCTGGAGGTATCGCATTGTGAATTGACCTTGATTCGCGAGGTACAGATTCCCGCGCCGCAGCCCGGTCTGTTGTTGGATCTGGGGGAGGAAACCGGTTTCGACCCGGTCGATGAGGGATTCATGGTGGTGAAGGGCCAGGTTTTGGGCCTGGTGGATGACGCCGAAGCCAAGTTGCGGCGGGAGGCGGCGTTGCGGGAATACGAGGCGGCGGCCGAGCAGGCGAGGGAAGACGTCGACGTCCAAGCGGCTCGAGCGGCAGCGGCGGTGGCTCGAGCGGAAGTGGAAGATTCCCAATACGTCAATCGCCGTTCGCCCGGAGCGGTGACTCCGACGGAGCTTCGGCGGCAGGAGTTGACGGCGGACCGAGCGATGTTGCAGGTCAAGGTGGCGGAGATGGAGTTCAACGTCGCGGGGTTTAACGCTCGAGCGGCGATGACGAAGGTCGATCTGATCGATCATGAAATCGAGCGTCGCAAGATTCGTGCTCCGTTCGACGGCATGATCGTGAACCGGTATCGCCAGGAGGGTGAGTGGGTTCAGTCGGGCGAGCCGGTGATGAAGGTGATTCAGATGGACCGGCTCCGAGTGCGTGGGTTTCTCAGTTCGAACGATTACGCTCCCTATGAGCTGGAGGGCCAGCCGGTGACGATCACGGTCGAGTTGCCGGGTCAAAAGTTTCACACGCTCGAGGCCCGAGTGGACTATGTCAGCCAGGTTGTAGAGGCGAATCGGGAATACCGAGTCTGGGTCGAGATTGACAATGTGGTGGTGGATGAGCGGCCCAATCGCATTTTTTGGCTGATGCGACCAGGGATGCGAGCGACGATGGCGATTACTCTGGAGGACCCTGTCCCCGAAGTCGCCCATCGAAACTAGCCCAAAACTAACCCAACACTAGCCCGAGGCGCAAGCCGCCGGGATCACCCCGCCCCCAACCGCTTGAGCGGGAGGGGTATCCCTAGCTCGCAATCCTCCCTGTTCGTCAAAACATCCTAACTCCTACTCCTACTCCTACTCCTACCCCTACTCCTACTCCTACTCCTACTCCTACTCCTACTCCTACTCCTAACTCCTACTCCTACTCCCACTCCCACTCCCACTCCTACTCCTACTCCTACTCCTACTCCTACTCCTACTCCCACTCCTACTCCTACTCGTACTCGTACTCGTACTCCTACTCCTACTCCCACCCAAAACTCCCACCCAAAAAACTCCTACACGAGGAAATCGCGATGACAGAACCGATGTTCGATCATGAACGACTTGATGTCTATCGTCTCTCGATCGACTACGTCGCGTATTCGTTCCGTATTGCCAAAACGCTGAACGGACTCCATCGTCACGCTCGCGATCAATGGATTCGTGCTGCTCAATCGATTCCCTTGAACATTGCGGAGGGTAATGGCAAACAGAGCCTCAAGGACAAGAGCCGGTTCTTTGAAATTTCTCGTGGCTCGGCGCTCGAATGTGCGGCGATTCAAGACGTACTGCGAGTTTGCGACGCGATGGATGACGAATCGGATCACCGCGGGAAATCAGACTTGAAGCGAGTCGTGTCAATGTTGACTGGCCTGATTCAGCGTACTGAGACTGCATCGAAGGAGCGGGTCGAGTAGGAGTACGAGGATGAGTACGAGCAGGAGTACGAGTAGGAGTACGAGTACGAGTACGAGTAGGAGTACGACTTCGACTTCGAGTAGGAGTACGAGTACGAGCGCGAGGAGACGTACAAATCCATTGCTCACCACAAATCTGACGAACTTTCAGACGAACTAGCGGACGAACGCGAGCCGGAACGGGCCGGCTGGCTCGGATTCCTTTCCTCACTTTCCTCAAAGGCCGGTATTCATGGCGACTTTGGCAGACAGTCTTGTCAGCAGCGCCTCGCGTCCTCTACAGCTTCGCGTGCGTCCCGACCTCAGTTCGAGGCAGCAGCGCTATCATGGTCGCGTCTACTGGGTGGTGAAGGAGCCGGTCGGGCTGAACTATTTTCGGTTTCATGAGGAGGAGTATGCCATTCTCCAGATGCTCGACGGAATGACGAGCATGGAGGAGATCAAGGAGCAGTTCGAACGGGAATTCGCCCCGCAGAAGATCACGTATCAAGATCTTCAGCAGTTCATCGGCATGCTGCACCGCAGTGGTCTGGTGATCTCCGAGTCGTCGGGTCAGGGGCGGCAGTTGAAGAAGCGCCGGGACGAGAAGAAGCGGAAGGAAGTGATGGGGAAGATGGCGAACATCTTCGCCGTCCGTTTCCGAGGGTTCGATCCGGAGCGGATTCTGAATTGGCTGTTGCCCTATACGTCGTGGTTCTTCTCGCCGGCCATGATGTTGTTTGTTTTGATGCTGGCCGGTTCCGCGTTGTTGCTGGTCGGAGTGCAGTTCGACGTCTTCCGCTCGCGGCTTCCGACGTTTCACGAGTTCTTCGCGGCACACAACTGGATCTACATGGCCGTCACCATGGCCGTGGTGAAGGTGATGCACGAGTTCGGCCATGGCCTGAGCTGCAAGCGGTACGGGGGGGAGTGTCACGAGATCGGACTGATGTTGCTGGTCTTCACCCCTTGTCTCTATTGCAACGTTTCCGACTCCTGGATGTTGCCGAACAAGTGGCATCGAGCGTTCATTGGAGCGGCCGGGATGTATGTCGAGGTCTTTTTGGCCTCGATCGCCACGTTTGTCTGGTGGTTTTCCTCACCGGGGATGATCAATCAGCTGAGCCTCAGTGTGATGTTCATCTGCTCGGTCAGCACGTTGATGTTCAACGGGAATCCGTTGTTGCGATTCGATGGTTACTATATCCTGATGGACTTGTTGGAGATTCCGAATCTTCGCCAGAAGGCCACGGAGATCCTCAAGCGGTTCATGGTCTGGCTGTGCCTGGGAATCGAGCAGCCCGAGAACCCGTTTCTTCCGCAGCGGAATCAGTTTTTCTTCGGGTTGTACACGGTGGCGGCGGTCATTTACCGCTGGGTGGTCGTCTTCTCGATTTTGTATTTTCTGAACATGATTTTGGAGCCTTATGGGCTGAAGAATCTGGGACGAGCCATCGCGATCATGGGGTTCATGGGCCTGGTGGTGCAGCCGCTTTACCAGATGGGCAAATTCTTTTACGTTCCCGGGAGGATGCATAAGGTGAAGCGTCATCGCGTGGTGCTGACCGGGTTGGTCGTGGCCTCGGTCATCGGATTCTTGGGTTGGGTTCCCCTTCCCTATCAAGTGGAGGCGGTTTTCACGGTGAAGCCGAGTTCGGCGGAGCCGGTGTTTCCTCGAGTGGCGGGGCAGCTTCGGGAAGTGATGGTCCGTCCCGGCGAGGTCGTGGAAGCTCAGCAGCTACTGGCTCGAGTGGACAATCGCCAGTTGCAGCTCCAGCTGGCTCGGCTCGAGGGGGACGAGGCCCAGCTTGTGGCTCAACTCGACTCCCTTCGCCATCAGCATCTGCGGGGTCGAGCGTCGGCGGATGAGGGGATTGGGGGTCAGATTTCGCAGGTGCGGGAGATGCTCGAGAGCACTCGGAAGGAGATTGCCGAGGTGCGTCAGGAGTTGAATTATCAGAACATTTTGGCTCCGGTTGGTGGGACGGTGATTCCGCCGGAGCATCGGGAGCGGGATACTCGAGCGAAGGGGACGTTACCGACTTGGAGTGGTTCGCCGCTCGATCCGAAGAATCGGGGAGCGACGCTTAGCGAGAGTGATCTATTTTGTCGGGTGGGGGATCCGACGAAGTTGGCAGCGGAATTGATTATTGATCAGTCGGTGATTGATTTTGTTCGGCCGGGACAGGATGTCGAACTCAAGCTGGAGGCTTATCCGCACGATGTTTTTCGAGGGACGATTGATCGCATAGGCGACGACCCGCTCCAGGTGGCTCCCCCGAGTCTCACGGCGAAAGGGGGAGGTGGTTTGGACACGGCGATGGATGAATCGGGCGTACCGCGACCGCTTCATCCTTCGTATCCCGCGAGAGTGCTCTTGTCGAGCGATGACGTTTTCCAGATCGGCATGAAGGGGAGGGCCAAGATTCGGGCGATTCCCCAGCCCCTGGGGACTCGGCTGTACCGTTACATATCCCAAACGTTCCACTTCGAGTGGTAACTGAGGCAAGGCTGGTCACCCTGCAAAGAAGACGAAGCCTGGCAATTCGCGAGAAATTTTCTCTTTTTTGCGACAAATGGGATAACGGCGGGTCATTGGCTTGCGGGAATGAGGCATTTTTGGCAAGGTGTGGTTTTCAGCCCTGAAGGTTGAACGCGCCGGAAGAGAGCCCGGTTGGGCGAGAGTTCGCCGGGCGGGAATCAGCGAAGGCCGGAACAATAGAGAAAGGGAGGACAAGATGAGTCAAGAGACTCCGAATTCGGGTGCACCGGAAGCTGCGGCGGCGCCGGTGAGTGGCGAGGCGAAGGCGGCTGCGCCCCAGCAGCAGGGCCAGCAGGTGCAGGTGGACGACCACAATGTGCACGCGGTTTACGCGAACTTTTGCCGAGTGACGGGATCACCGGAGGAGTTGATTGTGGACTTTGGTTTGAACCCGCAGCCGGTGGGAGTACCGAAGGAGCCGATCAAGGTGACGCAGCGGGTGGTGGTGAACTACTACACGGCGAAGCGGTTGTTGTTGGCATTGAACATGTCGGTGCAGCGTCACGAGTCGATTTTTGGGGTGTTGGAGACCGACATTCAGAAGCGACTTCGTCCCCAGCAGCAGCAGAACAAGCCCAACGCCTAGGTTTTCCCGGCTGGTTCCTCCCCAATCCGAACATTCAATTCGTACCGCGTCGATCTTTCCGAGATGGACGCGGTTTTTTCGTACCGAGACCCCCGCTCTCCGCCAGTCCCATCCCGTCTGAAGCACAACCCGCCCCCCAAAAGTGTTCTCCGTCGGGCCCGTCCCGGCGGAAGCACGACTAGCCCCCCAAAAGTGCTCTCCGTCGGGCCCGTCCCGGCGGAAGCACGACTGGCCAGCTACACCCCGCCAAATCCCCCCCTCCCGCGGCCGAGCAATTCCGCTATTTTCCGAGGGAACTCCACCGAGGCCGCAACGCTCACCCGCCTGCCTCAAGGCCTTGGTATCGGGGATCGCCCTCTCGCTCGCCTTGTAGCGGGCCAGTCACGCTCCCGCCGGCTCGGGGCCGGACGGTGAGCGGTTGAATGCTAAACCCTTGTCTGTAGCGGGCCAGTCACGCTCCCGCCGGCTCGGGGCCGGACGGTGAGCGGGTGAATAGATAGCGGCTGCCGGAGCGGCTAGCAGCCACACAACGCCTCCCTTATCATCCAATGTCATGTTAGGCATCGCCCTCAAACAATTGTTCTCGGATCGCGGGAAGCTCCTCACCTCGCTGGTCGGTGTCGTCTTCTCGGTGGTCCTGGTCAATATCCAGGGAGGCCTATTCCTCGGTCTGATCGACAAGGCGGGCCTGCTGGTCTCCTCCGGACAAGCCGACATCTGGGTCGGTCCCAGGGGAATGCATAATGTCGACTTCTCTCGCGATATCCCTCGCCGCTGGGTCCAGCGGATCCGGACCGTCCCTGGTGTCCAGGACGCTCAACCCTACTTGATCAGCTTCGCCAACATGAATCTCCCCAGCGGGAGGTTCGAACATGTCGCCGTGGTCGGAGTCGAACGAGGCCAAGCACTCGGCATGGCTTGGAATCTGATCGAAGGAGGGCCCGAGGCGATTCTGCAACCCGACGGAATCATCGTCGACTACTACGAACTGGAAAAACTCGAATTTCCCCAGTTGGGTGACATTCGCGAAATCTCGGGGCAGCGGGCCCGAGTGACCGGGATGAGCCGCGGCGTGATGGGTTTTCTCGTCAACCCCTATGTCTTTACGGCCTTCGACCGAGCGGTCGAGTATACGCAAAGCCCCCCCGACCGCTGCTCCTACTTTCTCGTCCAAGTCCAACCCGGGGCCGACGTGAATGAAGTCGTCAAGGCAATTCGGGAGCGAGTTCCCGAACTCGATGCCTTTTCCCAGGCGACCTACGCCAGAATCTCGGTTCAGTACTGGATGACTCGGACCGGGCTGGGAATCAGCTTCGGCGCCGCCACCATGCTCGGGCTGCTCGTCGGCCTGGTAATTGTCGCTCAAACCCTCTACGCCATGGTCCTTGATCGCATTGCCGAATTCGGAGCCCTCAAGGCGATCGGCGCGGACGAGCGGCAGATTTATGTTATGCTGCTAGGTCAGTCCTGGACCCTGGCCCTCATGGGCTCCATGGTGGGCCTCACCCTCACGTTCATTATTCAGCAATCGTTCGACTCGCCTCGCGCCCCCATCCTGATTCCCTGGTGGCTGGCACTGGGGAGTTGTTTGTTGGTCATCTCGATTTGCATGCTCTCCTCCCTGCTTCCGTATCTTCGAGTGCGAAAGGTCGACCCGCTCCTGGTGCTTCAAGGATAGCCCTCCAGCCAACACAACCGAAACGATGCCGTTGCCCGAGCTACCATCGCCCCCTCTCTTCCCTACCTCAGGTCCTGACTCCGGGCCAGAGGGTGAAGC
>JBJHCD010000198.1:0-8491 GCA_050485845.1 Pirellulaceae bacterium
GCTTATTGGTAGTCTTCAAATTCGGGAGGTTCGGCGGATGGGCTTTGTACGGTGGCCTGCAGAGTCCGATCACCTTCTCCGCACGCGCGGCGCAATGCCATCAGGCCGTGGTAGATGCGCGACTTGACTGTTCCCAAGGGACACTCCAGGACGGCCGCGATCTCTTCGTATCGCAAACCTTCGCTGAATCGCAGGACCAATGCCTGACGTTGTCCATCGGGAAGCTGGGCGACCTGAGTCCAAAGTCCACACTGTAGTTCGTTCCATTCCAATCGAGATTCGACAGAGGTTCGTTCCGGTGACGCGCACTCGGCCGAGGACGCGATGGCGTGCAGGTTGCGACGAAGAGTACCTTGTCGCCTCCGTTCGCGCCGCTCGAGATTCAGCAGGATTCCGTACAGCCAAGTGTAAACGCTGCTCCGTCGCTGGAACTGATGCAGGCGGTCGGCAAAGACGAGGAACGTCTCTTGAGCCAGATCGTCGGCATCCCAGGGATTACGCGTCAGTACCAAGGCCGCTCGATGAATTCGAGCGAAGTGATCACGAATAACTTGTTCAAGATCCAGTTGTGGCATCATGGATCCATTCCTGCCGGAGTAACAGGCCAGCCGGGGTAACGGGCCTGCGGATTATCGGGCGACCAGGTGGAACGTCGCGGGATTCAGCAACAGCTGGAAGCAGCCATCGCTGGACTCCACAACGTCGTGCACGTCTCACACAATATAATCCAAATCAACTCGCACCGCCCCCCCGTTGCCGCTCGGCCGAACTTTCGCGAGACGATTGCTGGTGGACCGAACTTGTCTGCCAGGGAGAGTTTCTCGCGATGAGTGCTAGCATCGAGGGGCGACTCGAACCTTCTGGAGAGAACCGGGAAGTCTTTGTCAAGTCCTCTCTCTGGAGCTTCGATTGTTCTCGAAAAAGTGGCTTTGTTCGCTTGGCGTGGCTCGCCTATAATGGTCGCTTCTCCTCGGGGCAGTTATGTTACATACTCTGCACCTTTTACTTTCGACCCATCCGTTCGAAAAGGAATCACGTCACGTGTTATCCGTTCGACCGAAAGTCGCTGAACTTGCGTTTCAGTTATACGGCCGCGCTTTACATCCCGAACTCTTCCGAGTCTTCGCGACTCGGCAGATTCAACGAGGAACGTACGACGCGAAGATTGAGATTACGAGTGCCGGGCATGTGGTGACATGGCGGCACCAGGGATTAACGCTTACCGAAGTCGCCTCATCGGCTCAGCATCCCTTGCCAAAGCGTCGGCGTCTCATGAGCTACCGATTGCGGGGTGAACGGAGCGATCGAGTCGAGTGTCGTGGTGGAGTTGTCTATCAGACCAGCTTCCAACTCGAACCGGTCGCTCCCGATGTCTTCTGGATGTTCCAGCAGGAACTAGCCGACGACGGCGAGCGCCAGGGGATGTTGCACGTTTTCGACGCCAGTGGCCGCATGGCCCTCGGAGCACTCAGCTACATCAACGTCGAGACGCGGGCCCGCAGTCTTCTCGTTCAGGCCTTCCACACGTTTCCTGACGACTACGCCATTGTAAAAAGCCAGTCGATGTTCCAAATCCCCTGATCCGTTCTTATTTCCCTTCGGCTTCACCTGAAAGCGACTGCACGAACGGCTCAATCGCCGCATTCACCTCGCGAGGTTTTTCCAGTGGCGCGAGGTGTCCCGCGCCGGCAATCTCCACATACTGGGCCGGTGGAATGCCTCGCGCGATCGCCTTCATCTCGTCCGGCGGAGAAATCCCATCCCGCTCGCCGCAGATCACCAGGGTCGGCACGTCGATTTTTGGAAGCAGCGGAGTAAAATCAGGTCGCTCCGCCATGCCCCGAAGGGCAGCCGCAATCGATTCGGGCGCCGTGCTCCGCATCACGTTTTGCGTCGCCTCCGTCAGTTCGGGATTTTGCTGGAAGGTCGTCGGAGCGAACAGTTTGGACAACATGGTCTCCGTGAAATCTCGAGTCCCTTGGCGGAGGACTTCCTCCGCCGTCCGCAGCCGCCCTTGGACCCCTTCCGCCGTGTCGGCGCCGGCTCGAGTATCACAGAGGATCAGCGCCGCCAGACGCTCATGATGTCGCGCCCAGAACTGAAAGGCGACATAACCACCCTTCGATAACCCTCAGAGCACCACGGGCTGATCGATTTTCATGGCGTCGAGCAGGCGAGCCAGATCGTCGGCCAATTGCTCCATCCGCACCACCGGTTCTCCCGCTCCGCCGCTTCGCCCAAAGCCACGCAAGTCGGGAGCAATTAGCCGGCCGACTGAAGCAAGCCCGTCCAATTGCCCGGACCACATCGAGTGATCCAGAGGGAATCCATGGACGAACAACACGACCGGGGATCCACTCCCCGCCATCGCCACGTGCAAGTGGCAACCCCCAATCGAAATCGAATCAGTCCTCATCGCGTTATCCTTTCCAACGCCAGCACCATTGGGCCAGCAGGACCGCCATCATTGCGATCCAGATACTCCCCATGATACGTCCCGGTTCCAGTCTCCGACGACCCAGCTTGCATCGCCACAATTTCCAGCCTTGAAGGGGAATCTGAAAAAGGATCAGTCCCCACAAGAAAAGGCTCCCTGGATTATGGTTCCAGGCTTCCGCCACTCGACCATGTGCCATGGCGATCATTCCTCGAGTCAATCCGCATCCAGGACAGGGAACCCCCAACCAGATCCGGGAGTGACAGAGTTCTGGAAGCGATACGGACCAGCCAGGCAGGGAGACTTGGCGTTCATCTCGAATCTCGAGCCCCCGCGCGGCAGTGACGATCGACAGGCAAAGCAGCAGGAGCAGTCCATGGTGGCAAGCGACGGCCGGTTTCGTCGTCTCCGGTGGCATTGCAGGTTGCAAGAGGGGCATTGCTCCTTACCTCGACTCGGCCTCCAACGCCTCTTCAAACAGCTCCATCTGACGCCGGATCTGACCGGAGTGAGGTTCCAGCGCGACGGCTCGAGCCTGATACTTGACCGCGTTCTTGTAGTCCCCCTTGGCGTAGTAGCAGCGGCCCAGGGTGTCCAAATAGCCTGCCGAATTCGGGACGTATTCCAAGGACAGTCGGCTACAGCGAAGTGCATCGTCAAAGTCACCTTCCGTATTGGCCACCAACCAAGCGAACTGGTTGTTCAAGACCGCCACGTAGCGGCGGAGGTCGTTCTCCTGCGCGTGCCCGCTGATCCTCTGCAGAGTCTCGCTGTATTGCCGGATCTGCTCGCGGTACATGTTGACCGCTTCCGTCAAGTGTTGTCGGATCTTTGTCATCCAAGCTTCATCCGCGTCCGCGAAACGATAGCCCGCGATCAGCAGGTCGATCTCGCGGGGATAGGCTTGGAGCCCCTGCTCCAGGTGTTCCCGCTGTTTCTCCCGATCGTGCTCCGCGTAATGCTCGGCGAAAAAGAAATGCATTCTCGCTTGAATGATGTCCGGGTCGCCTCGACGATGATCCCGCAGCCGCTTGGCATAGGCCTCATCGGCCTGCATCCGGTCGATCACCTCTTGGTAGACTTCGGCCGCGGCCAAATCTTCCAGCTGGTCATGCAGCATTTCGGCCAGGGAAAAGCGGGCATCGAACTCGTAATTCGAGCCGATCGGGGCGTTGCCCATGATCGACCGGAACTCACGCTCGGCCCACGAGAACAGTCCTCGTTCCTGCAAGCCGACCGCCGCCTCCAGATGCTCGGCATGTTGGTCGCCGCGATGCTTCAGTGCCGCTTCGGCCAATTCCTCGCCCCGCTCCAAATCCCCTCGCTTGATCTTGGATTCGGCCAATCGATAACGCAACAGCACCGAGTCGCTGAACTGTTCCGCCTCCCGCTCGGCCAGCTGATCGACGCCCGCCCAGACTTGATGCTGGATCAACCAGTCCACCGCCGAAATCAAATGGTCTCGCTTGGAGGGAATCAAGTCCAAGGCGGCCGACGCCAAGGGGATCGCCTCCCCACGCCGGTCGTTTCGAAATAACTGCTCGGCCCGCCAGCGAAACAAGTCCACGAGGATTTCCGGGCTGGTCCGTTCCGGAAACGTGGCCAAGGTCTCCCGCTCCTGTTCCAACAGACCAGCCCAAGTTCGATCCAGCTTCTCGGAGCTTTCCTTCACGACAGGTTGCTGAAGTTCTTCGGCGTAGGCCAATACCCAGGCGGCGGCCGAACTGCGGCTCAGTGACATGGCGGCGCCTAGCCGCTCCCCCCACTCGAGCCGCGCTGCGGAAGACTCCGGCAAATTCTGGCGAAGTATGTGCAACGCGGCATGCTTGGACAGCCGCAAATCGGACTCGAAACGTACCAAGCGGGAGAGAGGAATGAGCCCCTGCTGATCGTCCAGCGCCGCCAGACGGTCGATCCGCGATCGCCGCTCCGATACCGGCTGCTCTCCATAATTTCGCAATACTCGCCGCACCTCGGGCGGATCGTGCTCGTCATGCCAACGAACTTGGAGCCGGCGCACCAGATACTTTGCCCGCAAGGCAATTTCGATGTCGTCACTGAATTGAGCATCCCGAATGGCGTCGAAAGCCATCCCCCCCATCCGCTCGAGCTCCGCCTGAGCCCGCTCGCGGTGAAAGTACTGCGGGGAGCCGAGTTGCGAGATAAGCCCCTCGACTCGGCGATCCAGTTGCTCGGAGTTTCCTTCGCCTGCCGCTTCCGACTCGCCTGCCGCTTTCGATGCCGGCGCCTCCGATAAGGCTGCCGCCGGAATCGCTTCGGCTGCCTCGATGGGAAACACTCCCCAGAACCGGCCTGCCGAGCCATGGCGCATGCCGTCGTTACCGAGTCCGAGCAAGGAGGTGGCGAAAGCGAGAAGGGCCACCACCGGTCTAACACTTGTCATGCTCAGCCTCCCCTTTCTCCCGCAGTCAGCACCCGCCGAATCGGGTGCAGCACGAGATCGGATTCGATCCGAGATCTGCCATGGAGGGGCGGGGGGACTCGTGCCGGTTCTCGACGGGCCACACTGCCTGCCGCAAGTCAACTCGGCCCCGCCTCGTTCTCCATCTCTTCAATATACCGCCGCAACCGCTCGACTTCATCGCTGGTATCTTTCAGCTTCAGCATGTTCTCCACGCGTTTGATGAATTCGAGCTTGTTGATTGGTTTCGACAGGAAGTCGTCGGTCTTTGCCGAGACGGCCCGTTCGATATCCCCCAGTTCGTTCAGCGCGGTCACCATCAGGATCATGATCCGGCTGGTTGCCGGATCACTCTTCAGCTTCTTGCAGACCTCGAAGCCGCTGACCTTCGGCATCATGACATCCAGCAGAATCAAGTCCGGCTGGAACGTGGCAACTTTGTCCAAAGTGTCCTGGCCATCCACGGCGAATTCGATATCGCAGTCGATGCCCGCCAAGTAGGCTTCCAGCAGTTCGCAATTTGCCTGATTGTCATCGGCAATCAATATCTTGCTTGTTCCCGACACATGACTCTCCTTGTTCACTCGAGACCTTCCCCTCACATCCGGGGTGTTCCCTCGAGAACCGCCGACCCTTTTCCAACCGGAGCTGAGGCGCCATCGGGTGTGGGGGCGGGGAACTGCCGACACAACTCGGAGACTTCTCCTCGAATCCGCTCATGCACCGCACTCTCTTGCGGATGACGCAGGGACTCCAGGATCCACTCGCCGACCATCTTCATCTCATCCGTCCCCATGCCGCGAGTCGTCAGGGCCGGGGTGCCGATGCGGATTCCGGAGGGGTCGAGGGGCTTTCGCTCATCGAATGGAATCATGTTCATATTGACCGTGATCCCACAGTGCTCCAATGCCTGCTCGGCCAACTTCCCGCCGATTCCCAGGGGGGTGACGTCGACCAGCATCAGATGGTTGTCCGTTCCTCCGGAAACCAGCCTCAGCCCTCCACGGAGCAACTGTTCGGCCAGGACCTTCGCGTTGGCCACCACTTGTTGGGCGTAGACCTTGAATTCCGGCCGCAGCGCCTCGGCAAAGCAAACCGCCTTGCCGGCAATCACATGCATCAACGGTCCCCCTTGAATTCCGGGGAACACGCTCCGGTTCACTTCCTTCTCGTACTGTTTCTTGGCCAGGATGACGCCCCCGCGCGGACCGCGGAGCGTCTTGTGCGTGGTCGAAGTGACGAAGTCAGCTACAGGCGTCGGATTGTCGTGCAGTCCGGCGGCCACCAAGCCGGCGTAATGGGCCATGTCCACAAACAACTTGGCCCCGACCTCCTCGGCGATCTCGGCAAACCGGGCATGGAGAATCTCCCGCGGATAAGCACTCGCCCCCGCCACAATCAACTTGGGGCGGTGCTGCCGAGCCAGACTTGCCACCTGATCAAAATCAATCCGGTGATTGTCTCGAGTCACACCATAGCTGAGGAATTGATAGAGCCGCCCCGAAATGTTCAATCGCATTCCATGCGTCAAATGGCCGCCATGAGCCAAATCGAGCCCCAGGACCGTGTCCCCCGGGTTCAACGCCGTGAGGTAGACGGCCAGATTCGCCTGAGAACCGGAGTGGGGCTGCACGTTGCTGAACTCGGCCCCAAAAAGCTGCTCAACTCGCTGCCGAGCGAGATCTTCAATCTGGTCGACGAATTCGCAACCGCCGTAATATCGTCGTCCTGGGTAGCCCTCGGCATACTTGTTGGTCAGGACGCTACCAGCAGCCTGCATCACGGCGGGACTGGTGTAATTCTCGCTGGCGATCATCTCCAGCCCATCTTGCTGACGGTTCAATTCGCCGGCAATCGCCTGCCAGATGAGGGGATCCTGTTCCTGAAGCCAATTCATGAAGGCCTGCGCTACCCGACGGTAGCGTCCCTGGTGTTTGCTGGATGACTGGTATACTTGACGGACTGCTTACCGACTGACGCTTTCAGCCTGGACACAAGAAGACCAATGCCCATGGCGTGGAGGGACGGGATCACCCGACCCGTGGTAAATTGTCGAGCCCCCCGCCCTGTTCGTCAACCGGAGGCCACAGAGCCCCCAAGCAAGAAAAACTCGACGATGACTTTCCCGTCCCTATCTTCTATAATCGTCCAGAATCGGTATATCGAAAAGTATCGAAAACTATCGGAAAGATCGAATTAGACCTACCCGCCCCCGCCCAACGACCTCGAGGGAGTTGAACCATGCGGTCCTGGATCCCCCGTTCCCTGCTTGTTTTCCCGCTTTTGCTCGGCCTGCTTGTCCCCCATCAGGTGGTCACGGCCGATATCGTGGCCACGCCCCCCAGTCGTAACCGTCAAGTCGCCTTTTACGTTCACCACTTTCTAACGACCCAGCATCTCTCTCGCCGGTCGGTGGACGATGAACTTTCCGAGCGGTTTCTGAAATCGTTTATCGAAGGGCTCGACCCGCAAAAGGCCTACTTCCTGCAATCGGACATTGCAGCATTCGAGGAACGGAAGAGTGACCTCGACGACATGATTCGCGATCGGGACACACAATTCGCCCATGATGTTTACCGGACATTTCTGGAACGAGTGGAAACTCGGCTGGCCCACATCGAGGACCTGCTTCAGCAAGAGTTCGATTTCACGGAAGACGAGGAAATCACGCTTGACAGCAAGCTTCTCGACTATCCCAAGGACTCGGACGAAGCGGACGAGCGTTGGAGGAAGCGGATTAAGTACGACTTGCTGATTCTCAAATCCAACGAGAAAACCGCGGAAGAGGCGCGGAAAACCTTGCAAGACCGCTATCGCACGTTCGCTCAGCGGACCGCGCAGGCCGACGAGGATGACGTACTCGAACGGTTCATGAATGCATTCGCTTCCGCCTATGATCCTCATTCCAGTTATTTTTCTCCCGGATCTTTTCAGGATTTCCGGATTCGTTTGGGGCTGAATTATGAGGGGATCGGCGCGGAACTCGACCAGAAGGATGGGGTCGCCACGATTCGGCGGATCATCCCGGGTGGGGCCGCGGAACGAGCGGGGGAGTTGAAGGCGAATGACCAGATCATCAGCGTCGGTCAGGGCGAGGATGGTGAAATGGTCGACGTTTTCAAAATGAAACTCGAACACATCATCGACATGATTCGCGGCAAGGAAGGGTCGATCGTCCGCCTCGGAGTCATTCCCGAGGGGGCCACGGAAATGAAGGTTTACGAGATTACTCGAGCCCGTATCGAGTTGGCGGACAGTTCCGCGAAAGGGGAGATTCTCGAGCAAGGAGAGCAAGAAGATGGTTCTCCCTTCCGGATCGGCGTGATCGACCTTCCCAGTTTCTATCTCGACATGGATGCCGCTCGACAAGGGGACGAAAACTTCAAGAGTTCCACTCGGGACGTCCGCCGTCTGCTCGAGGAATTCCAGGGAGAAGGAGTCGACGCCGTGGTTCTGGATCTGCGCCGAAATGGGGGTGGCAGCCTTACCGAAGCGATCGGAATTACTGGACTGTTCATCGATCGTGGCCCGGTTGTTCAGGTCAAGGATTCCCTTGGGCGAGACGAAGTGCAAAGCGACGTCGATCCGGGGACGGCCTGGGATGGGCCGCTGGTCGTGCTCACCAGCCGCAA
>JBJHCD010000199.1:0-8487 GCA_050485845.1 Pirellulaceae bacterium
CCTCAGGGACGATCGGGCGCGGAATCGCGGTCGTCGAACGGTCGAGTGGGATCCGAAGACACCCTGTCGATTTGGAGTGGGATCCGAAGACACCCTGTCAATCTTGAACTCACTCCGAATTCCCCATGGGGCGTTGGCTACCCAGTGGAAAGCGGACACCCCAGAGAACCCCCTCGATGCTACAAATCGACTCCACCATGTGGGCAGACACACTACGTCCGAAGACACCCTGCCGTCCTGGAGCCCAGTTGGTCGAGCATCCCCCAAACGTTGCATCCGTCTGACATACTCCGGCGGGGCCACTACTAGCCAGACACCAGCCCCCCCCACCAAAGAAATTCTGGCGGCCGAGCAAGTCCGCTTCTTTCCGAGGGACGTTTCCGAGGCAGCAAGGTTCACCCGCTCGCCTGGGGGAAGCTCGGCCTCGGAATCGCGTTCGCCGGATGTCCGCGACTGATCCGAAGACACCCTGCGGATTTGGCCGCGCGTCGGGCTTTGGGAAATGAGGATGCCACTGGAGCGGTTGGGGACGGGGCGATCCCGACGGCTCGCGCCTCGGGCTACTTTCAATCGGGGAGATCGTATTTGATCCGAAGACACCCGGCGCGATTGGTTCCCATTTTGCATTTTGCAGTTCTCAATCCGCAATTTGCAATGGAATCAGCTTTCACACCACACGGCCCCAAAGACCACCCACAGGATTTCCTACCCCCGCATCTAGATGCATTCCCTTCATCCCTCATCTTTCATCCTTCTTTCATCCTTCTTTCCTTCCAGGATCGCTCTTGTCGCGGAGGGCAATTCTCGCTAGTCTTCCCGCGATCGTGCAGGCTATCGAGCTTTCCCATTCCGTCTCGGTGGAACCTGAAGCTCGCATGGCGAGGAGATCGTCGTTCTCAGGAGAAATGCCGACGGCCAAGCCGGGGCAGCCTGGTGGTTGCTGGCTGAGAACGAGGGCGAATCGAGTCGCCTGATGCCCATGGGTAGCCGTGGAAACGCGGGGGCTCGCCGGAAATGGGGGCCGAACGTAGTCGATAGGGAATCCAGTCTGCGAGGCGTCTGTCGTGGCCATCTTGCCAAAATCAGTGCAAACTCCGCTGAAATCGCTCATCCTGATAACGATCGGGCTGCTTCCCTCGGTGGGCTGCCAAGTCGCCTCGGACGGGCACAACGCTCAAGGTGTTCGCGACTTCCAACAAGGAAACTATCCTCAAGCTCTGCAACGATTTCAACAGGCGGCCCGAGTTGATCCGGGGAATGCCGACTCCTACTACAACATGGCCGCCACCATGCATCGGCAAGGAATCGATACGCGGAACCGCGAACTGCTGAATCAGGCCGAACAACTTTACAATCAGTGCCTCGACCTCGAAAAAGATCACGCCGATGCCTACCGAGGCCTCGCCGTGTTGCTGAATGAAACCGACCGTCCCGACAAAGCCTTCAAGCTCCTGAAGAACTGGGTCGCCACCAGTCCGCGAGTCTCGGACGCCCATGTCGAACTCGCCCGCCTCTACGAGGAATTCGGCGATCGCGAATCCGCGAAAACTCACCTCCAAGAGGCTCTCGGCTTGGACCAGGACAACTTCCGAGCCTGGACCGCCATGGCCCATATCCGCGAAAAGGAACAGGACTACCGACAAGCGTTGGCCAACTACCAGCGATCTTATGCCATTCGCGGCCAGCCGCAGATTGCCGAGCGAATGGCTGTTCTGAGTCGCGGATTGAGCACCGTTGAACCCACCGGTAATGGGGGAAGCCGAACCGTGCAAACCGATGGCGGCCGAACCAGCGATTGGAATTCCCGGTATTAGTTTGTATCAGTCGGCATTAGTCCACAGCTCTCCTGCTCCTTACCTTCCCCCTCTTCTCTCCGCCTGCCGTCCTTCTCAGGCAGTCCAACTCGGCTTAGAATCGGCAATTCGTCGACAAACCGGAGAAATCGACGTTTTGCGGCACAGGGAAGTCCGCCTCGCTTTCGCCCATTGACTCCCTCGCACGCTCTTCCCGAGAAGAGAAATACATGACCACCAACGTATCGGCCGATCGAGTTTACAACTTTTCCGCAGGTCCGGCCGTGTTGCCGCTCCCGGTGCTTGAGCAGGTACAGAGCGAACTGCTTTCCCTGCCTGGCTGTGGGGCCTCCATTCTGGAAATCAGTCACCGCAGCCGTCCATTCATCGCCATCCTGGAAGAGGCTCAGCAACGACTCCGCGACTTGCTCTCGATACCCCCGAACTACAGAATCCTTTTTCTGCAAGGGGGCTCCCGACTGATGTTCTCCATGGTTCCGATGAACCTGCTTCGGGGTCAGCCTGGCCCGGCCGACTACGCGTTGACCGGGTCGTGGGGCAAGAAGGCCCTGGTCGAGGGGAAGCGAGAAGGTGCGACGAACGTGGTCTGGGATGGGCGCGACACGAATTACGACCGCGTCCCGGCCTGGAAAGACATTCGACTTTCGGATCAGTCCGCCTACGTGCATATCACGTCCAATGAAACCATTGAGGGAGTACAATTCCGCGAACATCCCGACACGGGGGACGTCCCCCTAGTATGCGATAGTTCGTCCGACTTTCTCTGCCGCCCTCTTCCCGTGGAGAAGTACGGATTGATCTACGCATGTGCCCAGAAAAATGCGGGGCCGGCGGGTGTAACTGTCGTTATCCTGCGGGAGGACCTGCTTGAGAGAAGCCAGTCGGACCTTCCGGGCTATCTGAATTTCGCCAATCATGCCGCCGACAACTCGCTGTACAATACCCCCCCGACGTTCGCCATCTACGTGCTGGGACTGGTGGGTCGTTGGCTGGAAACGGAGATGGGAGGCTTGGCGAAAATGGAGCAACGCAATCAGGAGAAAGCCGATCTGCTGTACGACGTGATCGACCAGAGCGAGGGCTTTTACCGTGGCCATTCGGTTCCCGAGTGCCGATCGATCATGAATGTCACGTTTCGACTCGGCCAGCAGGAACAGGAGGCCGAATTCCTGAAGGAGGCGGAACGTCAGGGCCTCGCATCCCTCAAGGGACATCGTAGCGTGGGTGGAATCCGAGCCTCGATCTACAATGCCATGCCTCTGGAGGGAGTCAAGGCCTTGCGGGACTTCATGAAAGATTTCGCTCGTCAACATGGATCGTGAGACGGTCGGACACCCGAGGCGACTTGCCCCGCGACGTCTCCCATTGTTCGCTTTCCAAGAGATGTCCACACCCCGGCCGGCCACGTGGTTTCGCCAAATGTTTCTCGGCAGCCCCGGTCGGTATGTTTTCCCCGTCTATATGACATTTTCGCCCCGAGACGTCCGACGTCTTTCGGGGCTTTCGAGTTCAGCCGGCCCATAAGGATACACGTTTGCCATGCCTCGCGTCATCGTGCTCGACGACATCGCCCAAGAGGGCCTCGACCTACTTACCGCCGCGGCGGGAATTGAATTCGACATTCGCACCAAACTCTCCGGCGACGCCTTGCGTGAAGCCCTGCAGCAATATGACGGAGCGATTTGCCGAAGTGGCGTGAAGATCACCGCCGAGTCACTGGAAGGCAATCGACGACTGCGAGCGATCGTTCGGGCGGGGGTCGGGACCGACAACATCGACAAGGTCGCGGCCACTCGACTTGGCATTGTCGTGATGAACACCCCTGCCGGCAACACGCTCAGCACGGCCGAACATACTTTCGCCCTGCTGCTGGCGCTTTCCCGAAACGTGGCGCCCGCCTACCAGAGCCTCCAGGGAGGAAAATGGGACCGCAAGAGCTATATGGGAACTCAGGTCGCCAACAAGTCGCTGGGCATCGTCGGCTTAGGGCGAATCGGCCAGGAAGTGGCCAAGCGAGCGCAGGCGTTTCAGATGCGGGTCTTCGGATACGATCCATTTCTTTCCAACGAGCAAGCGGCCAAACTGGGTGTGCAACGGGTCGAGACGGTGAAGGAACTGTTGCCGCAGGTTGATTACCTGACCGTGCACACTCCGCTGACCTCCGAAACTCGCCACCTGGTGGGGAGGGAGGAACTCCCTTTACTTCGGCGAGGAATCCGGCTGATCAATTGTGCTCGCGGCGGCATCTACGACGAGTCGGCTTTGCTGGAAGGTCTTCAAAACGGCCAGATCGCCGGCGTGGCACTGGACGTTTTCGAGCAAGAGCCCTGCGTGGATAGTCCTCTTTTCGGACTTCCCGGAGTCCTCTGTACTCCGCATCTCGGTGCGAGCACCGAGGAGGCGCAGACGCTGGTCGCCGTCGAGGCGGTACAGCTTCTGGTGAATTACCTGACCACCGGTGAAATCCGGCATGCGGTCAACATGGCCTCCATCGATCCCAAGACGCTCCAGGCGATGCAAGGTTATCTCGACTGTGCCTACCGCGTCGGCCTTCTGTTGGCTCAATGGCAGGATCGGGGCGCCAGCTCGTGCCATCTCTCCTACCGAGGACAGATTTCTGAAAAGGATACCAAGCTATTGACATCATCGTTTTGTGCGGGCTTGCTCCAAAACGCACTCGACGAGGATGTCAACATCGTTAACGCCGAGGTCTTGCTGCGGGAGCGAGGCATTGAATTGCGGGAAGAGTTGAACCATGAAATGGGAGCATTTCGCTCTTCGATCACCGCCTCGGTGACGCACGAGCAGGAGACCTACAGTGCCGGAGTGACGCTACTGGGGACCAACATGCCGCGACTCATTCGGCTGGGTGAGTATCGGCTGGAAGCCTATTTGGATGGCATCCTCCTCCTGTTTCGACACGACGACGTGCCGGGAATCATCGGATCGGTGGGCACGATTCTCGGCCGCCATTCCGTGAACATCGCCCAGATGTCCGTGGGCCGAAGCGGAACGGCGCCGGGAGGCGCGGCCATCGGCGTGCTGAACTTGGACGAAGTGCCTCCCCAAGAGGCAATTGATGAGATGCTCTCCCATCCTCATGTCCATCGCATTCGAGTTATTCGGATGCCGGCCAGCGGCGAGTTGCCGACTTGGCTCCAAAGCTCGAACGTAACCAGAACGTGATGGACCGGCAAGAAATGGCGGACGGGCCGCCGAGAACTCGGCCCCGGAACAAATTACTTTTCCACACCTTTGCCCTTGTACCCCTGGGGTGCGAACGAAGCCATGAAAACGGATGAATTGCGAGAGAAGTATTTGGAATTCTTCGAGGGCAAGGGGCATGTTCGCCGGCCCAGCGATGTCCTCGTGCCGACATGGGATCCGTCCGTGCTCTTCACTCCGGCGGGAATGAACCAGTTTAAAGACCACTTTCTGGGAAAGGTCAAGCTCGATTTCACTCGAGCCACCACCAGTCAAAAGTGCCTCCGCACGGGTGATATCGAGAATGTGGGAAGGACGGCCTACCACCACACGTTCTTTGAAATGCTGGGGAACTTCAGCTTCGGTGACTACTTCAAGCGGGAAGCCATCGTCTGGGCTTGGGAATTTCTCACCGACAAGAAGTGGCTGGGGCTCGATCCCGATTGCCTCTCGGTCACGGTTTATCTGGATGACGACGAGGCGGCGACCATCTGGAATGAGACCGTGGGATTGCCGAGCCAGCGGATTGAACGGATGGGGGAGGAAGATAATTTCTGGCCTGCTAGTGCCCCGACACTCGGCCCTGACGGAGTCTGCGGGCCTTGTAGCGAGATCTTCGTCCATGACGGCCGAGGGGGAAGCGTGGAGATCTGGAACCTCGTTTTCACTCAGTTCCAGCGAGTCGGCGATCCACCCGACAATCTCCGGTCATTGCCCAGCAAGAACATCGACACGGGGATGGGATTGGAACGGGCCGCCGCCGTGCTGCAGAACGTCAACACGAACTTTCATATCGACATCCTCCGCCCGTTGGTCGAGGCGGCCGCCGAGATTTGCGGCATCGCATACGAGCCGGATGCGGAGAGCGGCCGACGCCTGCGCCGAATCGCCGATCATATTCGAGCTTGCACGTTCGCCATCCATGAGAACGTGTATCCCGGCCCTCATAAGGAAAAGTACGTCATTCGGCGACTACTTCGCCGAGCGGTCCTGGATGGCCATCAACTGGGACGCCAGGAACCGTTCCTGCATCAGCTCGCTCCCGTCGTCGCACAACTCATGCGAAACCCCTACCCCGAACTCGGCGAAACGACCGAGCGGGTGGTACAAGCGATTCAGAGTGAAGAAACCTCGTTTCTGGCCACGATCGATGATGCCCTGAGAAGAATTCAGGGCGTGTTCGGTGATATGAATGGAAGTGGTCAATCCATGGTTCAAGGGCCGATCGCCGCGGAGCTATACCAGACTTATGGCGTTCCTCCGGAATTGGTGGAATCAATGGCGGCCGAGCAGGGATATACGTTCGATTGGCCGGGATTTCGACGAGCGATGGAGGAACATGGTCAAAAGGGTCGAAAAGGTCCCGGAGAACTCTTCAAGACCGGCCCGATCGAACAGCTCAAGAGCGTCCTGCGGTTCACCGAGTTCGTCGGATACGAAACGACTGAATCTCCAGCCTTGATTAAGGGAATTGTCCAGGAAGACCGAGAGCTGGAACGGTGCAACCAAACGGGCCCGAAGCATCCCATCACGGTCGTCTTGGATCGAACTCCGTTCTATGCCGAGTCGGGAGGACAGGTCGGCGACATGGGGGAGATCGTCCACTCGAGCGGCCGCATGGTGGTCACCGACACGCAGCGAGATGGCGATCTGATCCTCCACCACGGGTATGTCGCGGAAGGGGAATTGTGCAACGGATCCAAGGTAAACGCCCGAGTTGATACTGAACGTCGCGAAGGGATTCAGCGGGCCCATTCGGCAACTCACCTGTTGCACTATGCTCTGCGAAAGGAACTGGGAAATCACGCCCAACAACAGGGCTCCAAAGTGGACCGTGATTGGCTGCGATTCGACTTTTCCAATTTGTCTCCTGTCGGATCGGACGAGCTGGAGCGGATCGAACAGGTGGTGAACGAAAGGATTGAGGCAGCGGCCCCCATCCATTGGGCAACCCTGCCGCTTCGGGAAGCTCGAGAGGCCGGAGCAATGATGCTGTTCGGGGAAAAGTATCCCGATCCGGTTCGCATGGTGACGATGGGAGATTTCAGCCGCGAGCTATGCGGTGGAACTCATCTAAGCAACACGGAGAGAGTTCAGCGTTTCGATCTGGTTTCGGAAGAGGGAGTGGCGGCGGGAACCCGAAGAATCGTGGCACTCACCGGCGAAAGGGCTGCCGAAAACGCTCGACAGACACAAGCGGCCTTGGAGCGAATCGCTGAACTGCTCAAATGCCCCTTGTCGGCATGCCTGACGGAAACCATGCAGTTGGTTCAGGAGGTTCGCGATCGAAAGAAACAATTGACCAGCGGAACAGGTGGCCCGGCAAATCCGCCGGCCGCAAAATCACCTCGGCCTTCCGAACGAACCATGTCGCCGGGTGAAGTCAAGCATGTCCTCCGCGATGTCGCTCGCCTGCTGAATGTCCCGATGCTGGAAGCGGATGACCGAGTTGCGATGCTGCTGGAGGAACGAAGTCGGTTGGATCAACAGTTGGCGGGAATCTCCAGTTCGGGAATCCTTTCCGACGAAGTACTGCTCGAAAAGGCGACTCAGGTTGGCGACGCGCAAGTGGTGATTGCCGAGACCCCTGGTGCTCATCCCAACCTGATGCGAAACCTGATCGATCAGCTGCGCCGCAAGTCACCACCGATCGCCGTGTTGCTGGCCTCGACGACCGATGACGGCAAGGTCATTTTGGTGGCTGGAGTGAGTTCCGACTTGTTATCTCGCGGCGCGCATGCGGGCCACTGGGTCCGTGACGTCGCGCAAGCCTTGGATGGCGGAGGGGGCGGCAAACCGGACATGGCTCAAGCGGGCGGAAAGTCGCCGGAAAAGCTACCGGCCGCACTCGAGTTGGCCCTGCATTCCATCTCCAAAACTCTCTCGGCATGAGCCCCCGTAGCTGACTTGCCGGGCCCTGGAGAATTTGAATTTCGCTCGATCCGTCACGCCGATTAACTTGCAACTCGGTCGGCAAGCGGTATGATGACGATTAGCGCGGAAATTCGAGGCCAGTAGCTTCCTGATCGCCGAAGCCGAGTTGAAGAGGCAATGCCCGTCGGCTCGCCCGTGAGCGAACTACCGTTCCTGGATGCTGCTCAACTGACAGCGGTATGATCTGCCTTGTCCTTTCGTCCGAGGACAACCCGCTCCAGTTCACCTCGCCCCCCCTTCCGCGTTCGATGCCGAGGGGATGACCGCGCGGTTGCTCAGAGAATCGCGCGGTGTCGCCAGTCGGCATTCCTCACTCACAAAGGATTGCACCGATGAAACTGGCCCTAAACGCAGGATGGGAAGTGGAAGTGGAGCGTGGTCCGGACTGGCTGTTCGTCCGCCCGCGACCTCCCGCTGGAACGACACGGTCCAGAACGCCGCACCCGTCAACCAGACGGCGGTGGCCCACTGCTCGACTATCGCCGCGGTGACCTCCGGGTGCGCCGAGGTGGCGAAGTCGAGGTCGACCTGCTCG
>JBJHCD010000200.1:0-8464 GCA_050485845.1 Pirellulaceae bacterium
ACCCATACAGTGTAGTTGATACAAACCTCCAAGTCGCCCAACAGGCCGCAAACACCCCAGTTTTATCGATAAAACACCAGGGGACCGGGGCAGGAAAAGCGGGCCATGCGGGTCGGGAGGTAACCGGACCGCAGCGGCGAAGGGGTGGGGTCGAGGGGTGGTGGCAAGAGGTTGGGGCTACGCGGAGTTCGGAGTTTTCGCCTGCCATCCGTTGGAAAGGGAAAAATGGCTCGGCTAGAAAGGCTAGAAAGGGCGCCGAGCGAATCGGAGAGCCTGCTGGGGAATGTCGAGCCCAACCAGGTCGCTCCAGGCCGACAGGAGTTGCTTGCCAACCGGTCCGGGCCTGCCATCGCCGATCGGCAGCCGATTGCAGCGAGTGACAGGAAGGAGGCAAGGCGAGGTACTGGTCAACCACACCTCGTCCGCCGACAACACATCGGCCACCTGCAATGGCCGGTGAACAAAGGGAATCCCCTCCCTTTCGGCCAACTCCCGCACCACCGCCACGCTGATCCCCGGCAAAATCGCCTCGCTCGGTGGCGAAACGACACCTTCCCCCTGACGATAAATGACGACATTGGCAGTCGAGGCTTCGGAGACCATCCCCTCGGTGTCCAACAACAACGCGCGACTTCCCGGCTCCATCTCCCTGGCACGCTTGTCGGCAAGGTGATAGTGCATTCGGCTACGGCACTTCAGTTCCGCCGGCCAACAAGAACTCGGAACCTGTGTCACCTCGGTGACCATCAGCGATTGCCCCGCGTCATACCGATCGGCCCAGAGCTGAAAAGCCAAGGGATAAGTGTGCATGCCGACCAGCGAACGGCCCCCTTCGGGATGAAAGGTACTGTAGGGGCCAGGCGTCACAAACAGTGACAACCCCAAGTCATCTCCCTCGGCCAACAACGAGTGATTTCGCTGGACGATCTCCTCCGCGAAACCCTGCAGCTCGTCCACCAAATAGCCCGAGCTTCCTCCGACAATGCTCAGGGAATGCTCGAGTCGCCTCAAGTGCTCGTCCACCCGGAACAGACGGCCCCCAAAGGTACGCATCTGCTCGGCCACCGCGATTCCCAGCACAAAACCGGCGTCGGTGGCCGGGATCCTCAGCTGATCCGGGGAAATCCAAATGCCATTCAGGAACGCAACGGGTTCGGAAGTCATGAGCTACCAGATTCCATGTTCGGTTCAGCTGGATTCGGGCGTTTCAGCCAACTCCAGGGGCGACTCGGCCCGTCTTTGTCTCATTTTGTCACGGCTCGTTACGTCTCGTCACGTTACTTCAAGTGTCGTCACGGCTCGTTACGACACGGCCCCTTACGGCGACTCGACCACCGGATATTCCAGCAGGACTCGGCGGACTTCCGCCATGAGCGATGGTGACGAGTAGAATCGCTCATCGTCATGGGACCGCCCGACGATTCGGGCCACGTTCTGTTGCCGGACTTCCGAGCCAACTTCATTCGAGCCGCGCCCCCACGGCATGCCGACGGCCCCCAAGGCCCGCGGGCGTCGAAAGCGGTCCAGCAGCGCGTATCGCTTCAGAACGGGATCCGTGGGATTGTAGAGCACCAGTAGTTGTTCGACCACGGCCAGGGCATTGGAAAAATCGCGTCCCGGCAAAAAGATGTCGCCATCAATGGCCGCCGCCAGCAAGGCAACTCGCGCCAGGGCCGGCTGCTCGCTCGTGTCCCGTTCCAACCGCACGCCCCATAACTCGCCACTACCCATCGCCTCCAAGGCGCCGCCGATCACTCGAGCCCCAAAGCTGTGCCCCAGAAAGCTCCAAGCCGTCTCATCGCTTTTCTTGGCGATCAGGCAAGCCAAATAATATCCTTCCACGTCGGCCCGCTCGGCCTTCAGCCGCACGTCCCGAAACGGCCCGTGGATACGTTCGCTGGGCCACGACCAGATGACAAATCGCATCATCGGCCGGACTTCCCCTTGCGCCAGTAGTCGATGGATCCGAAAGCCCTTTCGAATGGCGTCCGCGTGCTGAAAGCGATTTCCATGGACGTAAACAACGGTGTGCATCGGCTGGGCCTCGACCAAGTCCCGCAGTGGTCGGACAGTCCAGCCTCCGCCGAGATACTGCTGAACCTGAGGACGGAAGTCCTCGCAGGAATTCGGACACCCCAGTCCCCGAGTACTGACGACCCACAGTTCGTCTCCCGGCAGCATCCAGGGGAGACAGGTCGTCGCCTCACTTTCCGCAACGCCGGTTTCTGAAATTCCAGTTTCCGAGTTGCCAGGCTGCGAGTTGCCAAGCTGCGAGTTGCCAAGCTCCGAGTTGCCAGGCTCCGAGTTGCCAGGCTCCGAAATGCCAGATTCCGAAATGCCGGAAGTGGGAGGTTCGGGATGGGGATCGACCGAGCTGTTACCGGCCTGGGAGGGGGACTGCCAGAGCATGAGCCAGAGGAGGGCGCAGCAAACGACCCACCGACCCAGGCGAGACCGCCTGGGAAAAGCCCACGGCCGGGGTGGCGGGGGCCAGCATCGCATTCCGCCCAAAGTTTGCATAAAAATCTTTCTCAAGTGGTCGGCTCACCAACGAACCAAGCGGCCGGCCGAAGTCGAGTCATCCCGTTCGCCCCCCGTTTACCGAGGGGCCTCGGATGGCCCACGACTCATTCCAGTTTTTCTCGTCGGGCATGCATCCCCGAAATCTCAATCGTGCAGGAAAATGTACCACTTTTTTCGCGCATCGTCGGCTGAAGGCCACCTGATGTCGCAAATTTGCCACATTTCGTGGAGAGTCCGCCCAACCACCGTCGGAAAATCGAAACGTGCTCGTTTGCACTTGATAAGCCCTGAGGTAGAGTTGCTTGGCCCTCCAAGCAATCGGGCTGGAGCGATGTCCCCGCTGACTCCGAGAACCGCCCCGGAGATTGCTTGACCGTTGCCCACCATCTGGCAGGGCCCGCCGGAAACTCAGCGGGACCACACCTTCGATTCCCTCCTTTTTCCTCGGAGCACAAAACCATGAACAAGCTGGTCATTTACACGGCCCTGGCCGTTCTCACCATCGCCGCGGGAGGCTGCGGACGCAATTGGTCGTCCTGGTTCTGCCGAGGGGAAATGTGTGACAACTGCGAAATGGGAACGGTCTATTCGAGTGACTATTTCCCGTCAGTCGAATCGATGCCGGAAACACTTCCCCCCATGCGAGGCAACTGACCGTGGGGCTCGGCCGAGGGAACCGGAGCCTTCCGGCCCTCGGCCAGACTGAACGAGCGGCCAGACTGAACGAGCGGCCAGACTGAACTCGAGGCCTTACTGAACTCGATACAGTGTTCAGTGTTTGGGGAGTTACGGGAATCAGATGTTCGCGGCGTCGTAGAGGGCTCCGAGATAGACTCCGGCCAGGCGAAAGATCAGGGCGATCAGGAGCAGTCCGACAGCGACGCGAATGATCACGCCCGTCGCAAAACTCAGCGTCCTCGCCGCCGCCTGGAACCGCTCGTCGTATTGCCGCGCTTGATGCAAAAGCGTCTCGGTGTGGGTTCCGGAAAGCTCGGCCGTCTGCATGATCTCCACCAATTCCGCCGGAAAACGACCTGTCGCTTCCATCGCCTCCCAAAACTCGGCATGCTCCTTCAGCAACCGGTCGGCCGTGGCCGTGCGAAAGAGATAAACCGGGTTTTGCGTGCTTCGCAGCGCCATTCGCATCGATTCCCTCGGCTCCATCCCGACGTCGATGGCCACCGCCAAAGACCAACAGAATCGGCTCAACGCCATCGACTCGAGATAGTCCCCCAGAATCGGCACGCGCATGGCCAGCATGATCGGCTTGGGCCCCCACCAACCCTGCGCCAGCGAGTAGCCGACGCCGAAGAGTAGCCCGAGGAACATGGCGACGAAGATGAGAAATACGATCATCCCGCCAAAGCCGCGAAGGCCCAGACCGAGTAGATCGATCGGTCCCGATTCACCAGCCGAGGGCAATAGCCCCATGATGAAAATCAGCAAGGCTACCACGCCGACCGCCGCCACGAATTGCAATGCCGGCCATTGGAGACTGACCAGGAAATCTCGCTGCAAATGGGCCAGATGCTGGTAATGGTCCCCCAGTCTCCGCAAGACGGGCTCCAACCGCCCCGTCGTTTCACCAACTCGGATCATCTCCACCGCCATCGGCGGGAAGGCTCCGTCGGAGGATTCCATGGAATCGGCCAGGCTCTCGCCGGCCTTCAGCCGGTCGGTCAACCGCTCCAACTGCTGCTGCCAGTCCCCATGACTGCGGTTCCGCTCGGTCTCCCAAACTCGGACAATATCGACCCCCGCCTCGAGCGAGACGCCGGTCCGGTGAAAGAGCGTCGCTAACTGCTTGTAACTTCGGCGCGTCATGTCGCGGGGTTCCTCTCGTCTTCTCCGGGTCTCGAGTATTTCGAGAAGTATTTCGAGTAGTCTTTCGGGTGTTATTGCCCGTCTTTCAAACGAACTCGAATTCCTCGAACGTCTCACGTCTCTCATGGCCGAGTCGGCCGTTCGCCCGCCGAGCAAGTTGTGCTACAATTCCGGCTTTCCGGAACTCGAAGGTTGGCGGAACGTTATGCCTTGGAAATCAGTGGCCATCATCGGTGTCGGCCTGATCGGAGGGTCCATCGGGTTGGCCCTGCGCAGGCGGGGATTGGCCGACGAGGTGGTCGGTGTGGGGCATCGTACCGGTACGCTCCGCAAAGCCAGATCGCTCGGTATCGTGACTCGAACGACGACCAATCTCAAGCGGGGAGTCGCGGAATCCGAGCTGGTGGTGATCTGCACCCCCGTGGAAATGATCTCGGGATTGGCCGTCGAAATTGCTCGACAAGCCACGGCCCCAACCTTGATCACCGATGTCGGCAGCACGAAATCACGGCTCGTGGACGAGATTGATCGAGCGTGGCCGGAATCGACGCCGGCAACTTTCATCGGAAGCCATCCCCTGGCCGGGAGCGAAAAAACGGGCCCCGAGTCGGCTCGAGCCGACCTGTTTGACAATCGGCTCGTCGTCGTCACGCCGACCGCGCGGACCCCCGGCCCCCCCTTGAATCGGACGGAACAGTTCTGGACGGAACTGGGGGCCCGAGTGGCCCGGCGTTCACCGGAGGAGCATGACGAGATTCTGGCCGCCACCAGTCACTTGCCCCACCTGATCGCCTCCACGCTGGCCACGATCACCGAGCAGGACCAGCTTCCCTTCACCGCCGGTGGCTGGAGCGACACCACGAGAATTGCCGGAGCCGATCCGGAACTGTGGAAACAAATCTTACTGGACAATCGACGCCACGTCTTGAAGTCGTTGGCTAAGTTTGGGAAAGTGCTCGCGGAATTTCGCACGGCGTTGGCCGACGAAGATGAGCAACAACTAATCCATCTCTTGACCGCAGGAAAACAACGCCGCGATGCTCTGGGAAGTTGACATTTATCCCGCCACTGGGGAAGTTGATCGAGCGGCCGCTCGGATAACCGCCGAGGTCGCCGACTTGGGACTCGACTTCGCCGTTACCCTCTCCGCCGCTCATGGCTACCTCTTGCAAGGGGATCTGAGCGAATCTCAGGTCGCCGAACTGAGCCGTCGCCTCCTCTACGACCCCCTGGTGGAAACGGCGGTCTGGTGCCCCGTCGGTGATCCCCGCCTTGCCGAGCCCCAAGGTTCCCGCTCCCAATTGGTCCATGTTCTGCTCAAGCCGGGCGTCATGGACCCGACGGCGCAAACCGCCGAGCAAATCCTCCAAGACCTCGGATATCCCGTGCAAGTGGTGCGGCGGTTTCGAAAATACTGGCTCGATCCCCTCGACGAACCTTCCTTGCGGAAGCTCAGTACCCGAGTGCTGGCCAACGATTCGATCGAACAAGTCCTCACCGGGCCGCTGCAATTGACCGAACTGGAACTCGGATCCCCCTACTCATTCGAACGAATCACCGTTCCCATCCGATCGCTGGACGACGAGGGCCTGATGCGGCTCAGTCGCGAAGGTCAGCTCTATCTGTCGCTGGCCGAAATGCAGACCATCCAGCAACGTTTCCAAGCGTGGGACCGCGATCCGACTGACATCGAGTTGGAAACGTTGGCCCAAACCTGGAGCGAACACTGCAGCCACAAGACGCTGGCCGGCCGGATTGCCTATCGCGATGAGCGGGGTGAGCGACAATTCGACAACATGCTGAAAGAGACCATCTTTGCGGCCACGCAGCAGATCCGGAAGAACTTGGGGGACCAAGACTGGTGCGTCAGTGTCTTCAAGGACAACGCGGGCGTCATCCGCTTTGACGAGGACCACAATGTGGTTTTCAAGGTCGAGACGCACAATCACCCCTCCGCGATCGAGCCTTACGGTGGCGCCAACACGGGTCTGGGAGGCGTCATCCGCGACCCGCTCGGCACCGGAATGGGGGCCAAGCCGATTTGCAACACGGACGTTTTCTGCTTTGCTCCCCCCGATACTCCGGCCACGGAACTTCCTCCCGGCGTCCTCCATCCCCGACGCGTGATGAAGGGAGTCGTCAGCGGTGTCCGGGATTACGGAAACCGGATGGGAATTCCGACGGTGAATGGAGCGATCTATTTTGATCCCCGTTACCTCGGCAACCCACTGGTCTATTGCGGTAACGTCGGCATCCTCCCCCATGACAAGTCCTTCAAGGAGCCGAAGGCGGGCGACTGGATCGTGGCCATTGGAGGACGTACCGGACGCGATGGGATCCATGGGGCAACGTTTAGTTCCGCCGAATTGACCAGCGAAAGCGAAACCATTTCGGGTGGAGCCGTGCAGATCGGCAATGCCATCACCGAAAAAATGGTGCTCGACGTCCTGCTGGCGGCCCGAGATCAGAATCTCTATCACGCCGTCACGGACTGCGGCGCGGGGGGCTTCTCCAGCGCCGTCGGGGAAATGGGAGAAGAAATTGGAGCGGAAGTCTGGCTGGAACGGGCACCGCTCAAGTATGAAGGGCTCTCCTACACGGAGATCTGGATCTCCGAGGCTCAGGAGCGAATGGTTCTTTCGGTCTCTCCCGAGCAGTGGGAACCGCTCTCGGCACTCTGTGAGCGGGAAGGAGTGGAGGCCACGATTCTCGGAAAGTTTGTCCCGACCGGACAACTCCGCTTACTCTATCACGGAGAAGAAGTGGGGAACCTCCCCATGGAGTTCCTGCATGGCGGGCGTCCGGCGGTCATTCGTGACGCCCACTACCAGCCCCCGGAAACTCGGCCCCTTCAAGCGCGGGACGGCGCCGATCCCGCCAAATCCCCGGATCCGATGGATACTCTCACAAGAATCCTGGGCTCGCTGAACGTCGCCAGCAAGGAATGGGTCATTCGGCAGTACGACCATGAGGTCCAAGGGGGGAGCGTCATCAAGCCGCTGGTCGGCAAGGAGAATGATGGCCCCGGTGACGCGGCCGTCGTGCGTCCCCGGTTGGACTCCTGGCGGGGCGTGGCGATCAGTTGCGGGATGAACCCCTATTTCGGAGACTTCGACACGGGAGAGATGGCAGCCGGCGCGATGGACGAGGCGATCCGGAATTGCGTGTCCGTGGGGGCCGACCCGGAACATATCGCCATCCTCGACAATTTCTGCTGGGGATATACCGACCGCCCCGAAACCTTGGGCTCGCTGGTCCGCGCCGCCGTCCGCTGTCACGACACCGCCATCGAACTGGGAACGCCCTTCATCAGCGGCAAGGATAGTTTGAATAACGAATTCAGTTTCGAGCGGGATGGACAACGGCACACAATCGCCATTCCTCCCACGCTGCTGATCAGCGCCATCGGGATCGTCCCCGATGTCCGCCAGGCAGTTACCATGGACTTGAAGAGCCCCGGCAACAAGCTGTATCTGCTGGGGCGAACTCGAGAGGAATTGGGAGGTTCACACCTTTCTCTCGTCCGGCAACTTGTCGGAGGCCAGGTACCTGGTCATGACGCCTCGGAAGCCCGAAAGCTATACGGGGCCCTGCATGGGGCCATTCGTCAAGGATTGGTTCGCTCCTGTCACGATTTGAGCGAAGGGGGCCTGGCCGTGGCCGTGGCCGAAATGGCGTTCGCCGGGGGCTGGGGGGCCAACGTCCGATTGGCCACGATCCCATTGGTGGATGCCTTGGCCGATGCCTCGGTGGATGCCTCCGTCGAGCTGTCTGCCGTGGCGGAGCTGACGGGGCGATCGAGTGGCGAGAATGCCGGTGACCCTCACGTTTCACGGAATCCTGTTGTAACTCGGGACGAGATTCTGCTGTTTTCCGAGTCGAATTCACGGCTCGTCTGCGAAGTCGCTCCCGAAGCGGTGGAAGCCTTCGAGCAAGCCATGGCGGGACTTCCCATGGCCTGTATCGGCGACGTCATCGCGGAACCGGCGCTGGTGATCGAAAGTGGGGAGAGCGATCAGCGGTTCACCGCTTCCCTCCCGGCATTGAAGCACGCTTGGCAATCTCCCCTGGCCTGGTCCTGAAAAGGCTTGGCACCCACGGCCAGGATCCCCAAGAC
>JBJHCD010000201.1:0-8400 GCA_050485845.1 Pirellulaceae bacterium
GGGCCGCGACTTTTGATTGACGGACGTCCATGGCCGCGGTGTCCGTGACATCTTGGCTTGATCGGGAATCTGCCGACTCTCTATGATGAGGGAAGTGAATCTCCGCCGACACTTCATTCTGTTGGAACCCTTTTGATGGAATGGTTGAAAGCGGGTGTTTTTGCGGGTTTTTGCGGGTTTTTGCGGGTTTTCGCGGGTTTTCGCGGGTTTTCGCGGGAATTGAAGTGCGTGTTGCCTTCAAGAATCCTCCGCCCCCGGATGGTTTGAGCGTACTGAGATTGCCGTGATCCGCCTGTCTGGGAAAATCTTTGCCGTGCTTTGTCTCCTGGGAGCAGGCGGCTATTTCGGATATTCTCCCGCAGTAAAGTACTGGAAAGCTCGAAATCGTCCCGAGTACCGCGAGGTGGAAGTCAGTCGAGGGCGAATCGTGGCCACGGTCAATTCGACCGGCAACGTGCAACCCGTGATCACCTACAACGTGGGTTCGTTTGTTTCCGGGCCGATCATTGCACTGCTGGTCGATTTCAACGAGCGGGTCCAAAAAGATCAGATTCTGGCCGAGATCGATCCTTTGATCTATAAGGCGAATGTCGACCGCGACAAGGCGGTCCTCGCGACGCGCGAGGCCGACGTGGCCCGAGTTCGTGCTCAGCTTCAGTTGGCTCAAAACGACGAGGAGCGATCCAAGCGGCTGCGGGGAGAGAATCCAGATTTCATCTCCGATGCGGAAATGGATCAATTCAAGTTCGCTCGAATGTCACTGGAAGCTCAGTTACTGGTTGCCGAGGCGACGGTCGAGCAGGCTCGTGGAAGCCTGGAAAACTCGGAGGCGAATTTGGGGTACACGAAGATTCGCGCTCCCGTGGACGGGATTGTGATCGATCGCAAGATCGAACCTGGTCAGACGCTTGCGGCGCAGTTTCAAACTCCGGAGTTATTCAGTATTGCGGTCGACATGGATCAGCGAATGCATATCTTCGCCTCGGTGGATGAAGCCGACATCGGCTTGATCCATCAAGCGCAGCGGGAACGACAGCCCGTGACCTTCACGGTCGATGCCTATCCGGACGACCTCTTTCAAGGTGAGATCGAGCAGATCCGGATCAGTTCGACCATCACCCAAAATGTGGTGACTTATCCGGTCGTCGTGACCGCGCCGAATCCCGATCTAAAACTCCTGCCCGGCATGACTGCCAGTTTGTCGTTTCAAGTTGAGGAAAAAAGGGATGTGCTGCGAATCCCCAATGCCGCACTTCGCTTTTTTCCCGAAGCCCGTTACGTCCGGCTGGAGGACCGACGCCTGCTGGAGGGAGCGGACCACGATCATGGAGATGTCGGGGACGAGATCCTCTCGGCCGAACAGAAGGCCGAGTTGGCAGTGGCTCGAAACCACCGCCATGTATGGGTGGAAGAGGGGGAGGGGGAGCTGCGGGCAATTGCCGTGACGACCGGCATCGCGGACGGCAAGTTCACCGAAGTTGTCTCGGGAGACCTCGTTGCGGGGCAGAAACTGGTTACGGGAATTCAGCCCAAGCAACCCTAGCGTTTCGTCTGCGTTCGAAAATCATTCCGCGGAAAGACGGATGGACATCTTCATCACTTGGCGAATTGCCTGGCGAGCGTTAGCGAAGAATCGCATGCGGGCCAGTCTCACGGTCTTGGGAGTCGTGATTGGAATCTCAGCCGTCACGACGATGGTGTCCATTGGGCAGAGTGCCAGCCGCATGATTCAAAACCAGTTCCAGGCCCTCGGTACCAATGTGATCGTGATCCTACCAGGGAGCCAACGGCGAGGGGGCGTTCGCCAGGCTCCGGTCAACACCTTAACGGCCGCTGACAGCAAAGCCTTGCGAGATGAGTGCCCAGCCGTCGTCGCCGCATCCCCCTTGGTGGGCGGCCAAGGTCAGGTGATCTACGGCAATTCCAACTGGAGTCCGCGGGAATTGTTTGGCGTCGGCCCCGACTACCTGACCGTCCGAAATTGGCAATTGCGGAGCGGTGGTTTCTTCACCGAACGCGACGTCACTTCCGCGGACAAGGTATGCGTGATTGGGGCAACCATCGTGGCCCGCTTGTTCCAAACCACCAATCCACTCGGCCAACAGATTCGAATCAAGAACCTTCCCTTTCGGATTGTCGGCGTCCTGGAAGCCAAAGGGGCGAATATCGTGGGGGATGACCAAGACGACATCATCCTGATGCCGAACACCACCGTGCGCAAGCGACTCCAGGGCTCCAATTTCGACGATGTAAATGCCATTCTCGTCTCAGCCAGTTCCCCCAGCATGATGGTGGAAGCTCAACTCCAGATTCAACAACTCCTTTCCGAGCGGCATCGGATCCTGCCTGGCGGTACCCCGGACTTTCAGGTGCAGAGCACCACGGAAATTGCCGCCGCGCTGGGAACCATTACGGGGGTGATGACGGCTCTGCTGGCTTCCATCGCTGGAATCTCACTCCTCGTTGGAGGAGTCGGAATCATGAACATCATGCTGGTTTCGGTCACCGAACGAACTCGAGAAATTGGTATCCGGATGGCCGTGGGGGCACGATCGAAAGACATTCTGCGGCAGTTCCTGCTCGAAGCCGTCATTCTTTCCAGTTTCGGCGGAGCTATCGGAATCCTACTCGGTATCGCTGCTTCGGCCGGGATCACGTGGGGGATCAACAGCGTTACGACGGGGACCCCCTGGCCCATTGTCATTTCCCTGCCGGCCGCCGCCGTCGCCATGGCCTTTGCCGCGGCCGTCGGAATCTTCTTCGGATATTATCCAGCTCGCCGAGCCAGCCAACTCGATCCGATCGACGCCTTGCGATATGAGTAGGTCGAGGCCCGCAAGGTCAACCGATCCGTTGACATCGTCGATCCGTTGACATCGTCGTCCGCCACGCCGGCTTACCCTTGGATATCGGCCGACTTGCCTCCCGAATCGGCATGAGCGGCGGAGGATTGGGTGTCGTCCTTGTCCCCCTCCGAAAACTCGGACGTCAGCGCCGAGGGGCAGACTTCGTGGGCGTTACACTGCGTGCAAACGACGCGGACAAGATCCGAGCTGCTGAGACGAATCTCATTTTCCTGGCACAGCTGAAAGAGTTCCTTAAGGTGGACGCAAATCATCGCTACTTCCTCTATGATGATGTCAGTTCGGGGGTGAGCAGGGGCAATCAGGATCTATCTAGGTACGTCAGGCGGAGGTGGGTTGATGGGACGAGGGGAAGTCGTTTCAATCGCAGTCAGTTTTTCCATCGCAGACAGTTAATGTAACGTATACGCAACGGGATTCGCGGGGGTAGGCTGGGGAAGAATTCTCGTATTTACCCGTTCAGATAGTCGGTCACCCCGCCGCCTGGGAATTTGGGGCACTCACCGCAAGGGAATCTCGCGAATGACTCCGGAAGAACTGCGGGCGCTGCAGGCTCCCCTCAAACAAAAGTATCGGGAGGCTCCCGATGCCGCTCGGGTCACGGTCAGAGCGACAGGCCGACTTGTTCCCGACCAGCTTCAGTGCGTCGTCGACTTACCTCGAGGGCACGACGTGCCGGCGGGACTTCATCCAGCAGCGGGAGGGACCGTGGAGGCGGCCTGTTCCGGAGATATGTTGCTGGAATCGCTTGTCGCCTGTGCGGGAGTGACTCTGACAACGGTCGCCACCGCCCTGGCCGTTCCGCTGAATGGTGGCCGAGTGGTGGCGGAGGGGATGATGGACTTTCGCGGGACGCTTGGTTTGGACCGCGACGTGCCGGTGGGGTTGAGCAACATTTCGCTGCACTTCGAATTGGACACCGCGGCTGACGAAGTGCAACTTGAGAAGCTGATTCAGTTGACCGAGCGTTATTGCGTGATTCTTCGGACGCTTCAGACTCCGCCTCGGACGACCGTCAGTTACGGTCCGCCGCTCGAGGAGTCCCCTTCATGAACTCTCGGTTCGTCATCCTGCTCGGCCTGGCACTGACCTGCTCGATCTTCATTTGGGCCACCCCCGGTTGCCGGCGATCCAACTCGGAGGTTCCGCCCCGCTCGGCCGTTCCCGAGGTGATCTCCCAGCCTGACGAGACGTCGCCCGAGAGGGAGGCTCCCAATATTCTCCAGTGGACGGATATCACGCGAGAGGCGGGGATTGACTTTCGGCATCGCAACGGCGAGGAGTTGGGACACCACAGCATTTTGGAATCGCTGGGAGGGGGCGTGGCCCTCTTCGACTTTGACGGCGACGGCCGGCTGGACATCTTCTTCGCCGGAGGAGGAACATTTGTCGAGGAGCAGGTCACTGGGCACCCGTCGGTACTCTACCGGCAAGTGGGACCTCTGGAGTTCCGGGATATCTCCTCCTCGGCGGGAGAAGGCTTTCCTTCGGAGCGCTACACACAGGGGTGCTTTGCGGCGGACTTCGACAACGACGGCTTTACCGATTTGCTGGTGACCGGTTATGGCGGGGTGCAGCTGTGGCGCAACATGGGGGATGGGACATTCGAGCAGCAGCAGGAGGTGGCCGGACTGATCGACAAGGGATGGAGCACCGGGGCGGCCTGGGGAGATTTTAACGAGGACGGCAACTTGGACCTCTACATCGTCCACTACGTCGACTGGTCCTTCGAAAATCATCCGCGCTGCGTGGCCGCGGATGGCGAGACGTTGGAAATCTGTTCTCCCTTGGAGTTCTCCCCCGTGCGAGACACCCTGTGGCTCAGTAACGGCAACGGCACCTTCCGAAATGCTTCGCTGGATGGGGGGCTCAGAACGGACGGGCGGGGCTTGGGGGTCGCCGTCACCGACTTCAACGGCAACGGTCATCTCGACATCTTCGTTGCCAACGATGCCTCCGAGAACTTTTTGTACCTGAACGATGGCTTTGCCGCTTTCTCCGAAGAAAGCGCGGAACGGGGCGTGGCGTTGTCCAATCGCGGCGTGGTGGCGAGGAGTTCGGGTGTGGACGTGGGAGACTTTAATCAGGACGGCTATCCCGATCTATGGGTGACCAACGGGGAGGGCGAGCGGTTTTCTCTGCACTCGAACGAAGGGGACGGCACATTCTTGGATCTCACGCACATCACGGGGATGCGAAGATTGGAAGAGCCCTTGGTCGGTTTTGGGACCAAGTTCGTCGACGTGACTCGGAATGGCTTCCTGGACTTGGTGTTTGCCAATGGTCACGTCCTTCGGCATCCGGACCGGGGGACGGTGCGGCAACGGCCCTTGGTCTTGTTGAATGAGCAGGGACGCCGGTTCCAAGTTTGGGAACCCGACGAGAACTCGTATTTCCACGGAGAGCATCTTGGCCGAGGTTTGGCGGTGGGAGACCTGAACAACAACGGGGCGATCGACTTGGTGTTTACGCACAACAACGGTGCCCCCGCCCTGCTCCGGAATGACCGCCCTGATCAAGGAGGCTGGCTGGGAGTCCGACTGATCGGCCGCCAGTCGCCCCGGGATGGGACCGGGGTTCGACTGGAACTGGAAACCGAACGGACATCCCAATGGCAGTGGGCGAGCGGTGGAACCAGTTATCTCTCCCATGGCGACTCCCGCATCTTTTGGGGGTTTCCCGCCAGTGATCGTCCGATGCGACTCCGGGTAAACTGGCCGAGTGGGCAGGAACAGATCCTGGTTCTGCCTCCTGCGGGTCAGGTCTTGACGTTGGTCGAACCCTGAGCGGAATTGCCCTTGTCACTCCCCGGACCTTCGACTAGGGTCCCCGTTCACGAAGCCAAGCGTTTGTCCGTCGTCCTCATGACATCATGGAGGTTGTCATGCGAAAGCGTTTCCGACCGTGGTCCCTACCATGGACATGGGTCTGTCTGACCCTCCTTCTGGCCACTGGCTGCGGCCTGGAGCATGAATTCGGCCCTCATCTGGGCGATGCGCCGCGAGGCCGCCCCTCGGCGGGTGATGTCCGGGAAGTCGGAACGCCTGCCAGTGGCGAAACGATTCGCATCGCGGCCTTCAACATTCAGGTCTTCGGCGTCACCAAGATGGGAAAACCCCATGTGATGGAGGTCTTGGCCGAGGTGATGCGACAATTTGATGTTGTCGCAATCCAGGAAATCCGGGCCCTCGATCAGACGTTGATGCCCCGCTTCGTCGACATGGTCAATTCCGATGGTTCGCAGTACGACTATGTCATCGGACCGCGACTGGGACGCACGTCCAGCAAGGAACAGTATGCGTTCGTTTACAATACCCGCACGATTCACCTGAATCGCGACTGGGTTTACACCATCGATGATCCGGACGATCGGATCCATCGGGAACCGATGGTCGCCAACTTCCGTGTTCGCGGTCCACCACCGGATGAAGCTTTCACGTTCACGCTGATCAACATTCACACCGATCCGGACGAGGTTCCCAGCGAAGTGGACGCCCTGGCGGACGTCTTTCGAGCGGTCCAACAGGATGGAAGCGGCGAAGATGACATCATCTTGCTGGGCGACTTCAACACGCACGAACATCGACTCGGGGCACTGGCCGACATTCCGAACATCAAGTGGGCCATCACCGGCATGACCACGAATACTCGGGCCAGTCGAGCCTACGACAATATTCTGTTTGACCGGGTTGCGACGAGCGAATACACGGGGCGATTCGGCGTCATGAACTTGATGCGGGAATTCGGCCTGACTCTGGAAGAAGCCCTGGAGGTCTCGGACCACTACCCGGTTTGGGCCGAATTCAGTGTGTATGAGGCGCCATCGGGAGTCCGGGCCGCGTCGGACCTGGGTGGACTTCGTCGTTGAGCAGGCTTCGTCGTTGAGCAGGCTTCGTCGTTAAGCAGACGCCGTCGCTGATCCAAGGCCGGTCTCCATGGAACCCTGACGCGGGTCAACCGTCGATCCAGGAGTGTTTCAACAATTCTCGCACGACTTGGCGAGGATCTCCGGATTCCTTGAGCGTCTCCAATTGCCGGTCGGCCCAACTCGTCCGACTCCCCAGTTGACGCACATGCTCCAGATAGGGAACGCAGTCGAGTTCCTCGGCCGTGCTCAACAGTCGCTCGACCAATTCGTTCACCACCAGGCTGACGGACTGGCCCTCGTAGGTATGGGAATTCACCAATTGAGCGCGATTGCCGAACCGGGAAGCTCGCCACTTGTTCTGGCGAACTAGAATGGGGTGGCAATCGTGCTGATAGGTCCCCTCATCAATTAAAGTGGAGAGCGCGGTCACCAGACATTGAATGAGGGCGGCAATCGAGAGCACGTCTTCCAGGTTGCCCGGCATGTCACAGACTCGGACTTCCACCGTGCCGAAATTGTGGTGAGGTCGCACGTCCCACCAAATCTCGCGGATCGTGGAGATGAATCCCGTGTCGATCATGTGATTGACCAGCCAGGTGTACTCGCTCCAGTTCCGCATCAAGGGAGGGAGCCCGGCCGTCGGCAGCCCTTCCATCGTCTTGGAGCGGTAGGACTGAAGCCCCGTGATTCGATTATCCCACAGGGGGCTGTTCGAACTGATGGCCAGCAGCGTGGGAAGGTGCTGCAGGATGCGATCGCAGATCATGACCGCCTTGTCTCCCGAGTCGACCCCGATATGGACATGCAGTCCAAAAGTCACCAGGCGGCGAGCCATCTCTTGCAGCATTTCCAGCAGGCTCCGGTACCGATCGTCGTCCGTGACCTGCTGGTCTTGCCACGAGGAAAACGGATGAGTGGCCGCCCAAAGGAGGTCCACTCCCACTGCCTGACAAGCACGCTGAAGCACGATAAGCTTCTTGCGTAGATCGATCTCCGCCTCGCCGATCGTGTTGCATACTCCGGTATTGATCTCGATGTAGCACTGCATTAATTCCGGTTTGTAGAACGCTTCCTGACCGGGCGGAAGTTGAGCCAGCACTTCCTCGATGCGACTCACTAGCGCTAGAGTCTCGTGGTCCACCAACCCCAACTCGACCTCAATCCCGACGGTGGGCCGATCGTTGGCCGCAAAATCAAATTTCGCCATGGTATTTCTCTGCCGACTTCGGCGTGCCGAGCGGCGCTGGGGGAGTGGGGGGAGTTGGTGGATCCAAGGGCCGAGGGGATCGGTGGGTCGGCTGACGCGAGGCCGACCAAAGCAAGACGCTCCGAATCAAGGTTCGGGCCGCCAGGGGCAACGCCCGCTCGTCCACGTCGAACAGCGGATGATGCAAGGGAGCACTTCCGGCGGTTCGGGAAGCGCAGCCGACGCGCATCAAAGCGCCGGGGATCCGGTCGAGGTAGAACGAAAAATCTTCCCCGCCGAGACTTGGTTCCAGGATCGGATCAATCTGCTCCGGGCCGACGACCGATTCGGCGGCCTGCTCGAACAGTTGCACCAACTGGGAGTCGTTCACGACCGAGGGGCAAGTCGAGCCGAATTGGACATCGATGGTCACTCCCCAGGCCAGCGCGACGGCATGGGCCAAGCCATGAATGCGCTGCTGC
>JBJHCD010000202.1:0-4070 GCA_050485845.1 Pirellulaceae bacterium
CGCCGGAAGAGAAGCGGTGGGCGACCGGAATCGAAGGGGGAGCCCAGGCGGGGACGGAGCGTGAGTCGTACGAAGGTGAAATGCCGCGACGGATGCGGGTGAATCATGGCTTCTGGATGGGACGCACGGAGGTCACGGTCGGCCAGTTCCGTCGTTTCGTCGAAGAGACCGGTTATATCACCGACGCCGAGAAACCGGGTGGCCGGACGCAGTGCTTCAATCCGACGTGGACCCGCTACAACTTGACGACCCAGGTCACGCATCCTTGGGAGCCGATGGAGGGAAAAAGCTGGCGGGATCCGAACTTTCAGTTTCCTCTGCGCGATGATTTTCCGGTGGTCTGTGTGAGCTGGACGGATGCTCGAGCGTTTGGTGAGTGGCTGACCAGGCGTGAGCGCGCGGCGGGGCGACTGCCGGAGGGGCTCGAGTATCGGTTGCCGACGGAGGCGGAATGGGAGTATGCGTGTCGAGGGGGAAGTCAGGAGAGCTTGTACTTTTGGTGGGGGAATGAGCTGAGCGACGGCGAGGGTCGGCTGAACATCTCGGCGGTCGACTTCTTGCCTGATCGGAAGCAGAAGTGGCCCTTGGCCAGTGCTCCGTGGAGCGATGGCTATGCGTTTGTCTCGCCGGTGGATCACTATGGTGAGCCGGGCCGGAACGGCTTTGGTTTGGCCGACATGTGCGGAAATGTCTGGGAGGTCGTTCTCGACCACTTTGATCCGAAGGGGGGACACGAACAGTTGCACGTGACCGGCGAGAACTACCGTCCGGTCTGCCGAGGTGGCAATTACTTCGACGTCCCCGGCAACGCCCGCTGCGCCGTCCGTCTGGGACTGGCCGGTCCTCATTACTCCGACTCCCGCGACGGCTTCCGCCTCTGCCTCGGCCCGCCCCGCCAAGTCGACTGACCGTGGCGCGCAATTCCGTAGCCAGCATTGACTCTTGTCTCGTAGTGCGTGGAAATCCAGTCGGAGACCACTTTCCAACATGATTGACGACTTGGTCGAACTTCTGGAGTCCGAGCGAGAGTGGCTCGCTCAGCAGCCAAACATGCAACCGTGGGATGCGGGATGTCAGCGAATTGTGGAACGGATTATCGATTGCTTGCGGCGATACTCAGCCGAGCTCCGGGACCAAGTCATGAACAGGGAGAGTGTTGACGAAAGGGAGTATGTGGAGAAGCTGTGGAGATGCCTGGGCCATCACTGGCGGGATGCCATTCGTCGGGCCGAGCGGCAACCGGACGTCGAAAAGCCTTCTCTTGACGAGGTTACCCGGCAGATCGCGTCTGGGCAGGGCTATCGGGGCAAGGGAGATCTCGGGGGCGATCCACTGCGAGATGTCGTGTTGGCAGTGGCCATGGTTCGCAAGGACCAGCAGGCCACGCGTACACGCAGTTCGAGGGGCAGCGATTGTGCGAGCAAGGTGTTGGCGAGACGGAATCGTGTCTTGCCGCCGGTGGGCGTCGGTGGGGAACCGCGAATGAACACTGACGAACACTGATCAGAAGGAATGGGTCAGGCATGTTGCCAGGTCAAGCTGACAGTTGGTCAACAATGGGTGGGTGAAAGGGACTACCTCGTCCGTGGCACATGGTGAATGCCGTCCTATCAGCGTCCGTCAGCGTTCGTCAGTGGTGCCGTACTGTCTGGAGTTGGGGTGAGGAGTGCGGGCTGCGCGTTCTCTGAGTCATCCGTCAATGAATGGCCACGAATCGAATTGCTTGCTCGGCCAAGTTGTTCGTCGGTTCCACGTTCGCTTTTGTGATGAAACGACAGTAGCTCGCTGTGTGCATGTGGAACCGAGCTTCCAAAGCCAAGGCTTCACGAGTTGCGGCAGATTCGATCGTGGCATCCAGCACAGAGATTTTTTTTAGAGGCGTTCACCATGATGGCGATGGCCTACCCAAGCCCCCGCAACTCCTCCCCGGGGAGTGTCGCGTGGGCGATCGCGTCGCCCAGAAACGCCATGCGACGCACCACCACGTAAACCCCTAGTAGCGAACAGGTCGCGCCGACCAGCAGACCGGCCAGCAACGCCTGTCGCATGAACCCATGCTGCATCGGCTCCAAAATCCAGTTCATGCGCCGTGCTCGCAAGAATTAAATATTCGCGAATCGGGAGAGTCCAAGCCCAGATCGCGGGTCGCTTGGACCCGGCCCGCGCGGAGATCGATCACCCCGTCGAATGACGCCGTCAGCCGCCCGAGGTCGTGCGTCGCCGCCAACACGCCCCCCCCTTGTCTCGCGTGCTCGGCCAGCACGTCGTCCACCATGTCTCGCGTCCCCTCGTCGACCGCGCTGAGCGGTTCGTCGAACAGAAAGAGGCTCGCTTCCTGTACGAGAGCTCGTGCCAGCAGTGCCCGTTGCTGCTGGCCGCCCGAGACCTCACCGATCGGCCGATCGTGGAGCCGCTCGATATCCAGCCTCCGCAGCGCCGCACGCACATGGTCGCGGTCGTGCCTGCCGGGCCGGCGGAACCAGCCAAGATGGACGTAACGTCCAGTCATCACCAGCTCGGCCACCGTTAGTGGAAACCGCCAGTCGATATCGGCCCGCTGAGGGAGGTACGCCGTCCGATGGTGACAGTCGCCGACACGATTTCCAAACAAGCGAATTGTTCCCGACTCCGGAACCAGCAACCCGGCAATCGCCTTGAGCAGCGTGCTCTTGCCCGCTCCGTTCGGTCCGACCAGCGCGACCCGCTCCCCGCGCGCGACCCGCAGCGAAACCGACGCGACGGCTGCGGGGCTGCTCGGCCCATATCGGACCACGAGATCCTCGATGTGCAAGGCCGCCGCTCCGGGGACCGGATCCCGATGCCCGCGTCCGCTGTAAGGCCACCGAGGAGTGAGGTGATGACGATGCTCGTCGGAGTCGCTCAACGCAACGCCTCCACGATCGTTCGCACGTTGAACCGGACCATGCCGAGATAGTCCGCTCCGGGCGAATCGGCGGGACCCAGGGCGTCAGTATAGAGGGTAGGCACCACGTTCACGCCGGACTCGCGGGCAATCTGTTCCGTCAGTTTTGGGTTGAGGATGTTTTCGGAGAAAATGGCCGGGACTCGCAGGTCGCGAATCCGGTCGATGACCATCGCCACTTCGCGAGCCGAAGGGTCGGATGCCTCGCTGGAGGCCGATCCGAGCACGCTCAGTACCTCAAAATCATATTCGTCCGCGAAATAGGCGAATGTGTCGTGCGTCGTCACCAGTTTGCGGCGATCGAGCGGCAATGTTTCCAACTGTTCCCGAATTTCGGCCTCCAGGCTTTCCAGCAGTCGTATGTACTCGTCGGCTCGCCACCGGTACCCGTCGGCGTGGTCCGGATCGGCCAGGGCAAGTTCCTCGGCGATCGCCTCCACCATCAGCATGGCATTGCGTGGCGACTGCCAGACATGCGGATCGGTTTCATTGGAGGAGATCCTGCGAGGCTGGATATCGCGCGTTACGACGCAGCGACGAGCGGACGAACGACTCGAGGAGACGAGCGCGTCGAGCCAGGTCTCGAAACCGAGTCCGTTTTCAAACACGACCTCGGATTCGGCGATCGTGACAACATCACGAGGTGTTGGTTCATACGTATGTGCGTCGGCACCGGGACCGACGAGCACCGTCAGTTGGATCCGCTCGCCCCCGACTTGCCGCACCCAGTCGCCGAGGATGCTGTATGTCGCCACGACGCGCGGTCCGGAGATGCCGGGGGAACGCTGCATCGAGTCAATCGGAGCCGGGGCGCAACCAAACGTCGCGAGCCCCGCCAGCAGGAGCGGCAGGCCAAGCTCGATCCGTCTCGGGCAGGAAGGGAGGTGCTGGCGGTTCATAAGGGGCAGTTCCTCGGTTGACGGCTCCGCTTGACTTCACTACATTAACGCAAACCTGTTGCATGTGCATGCGGCAGTCAACTCCTCCTTTTCTTTTCTTTTCTTTTCTTTTCTTTTCTTTTCCACGAGTCCACGAGAGCCCACGCATGTTATTCGGGGATCGAACCAGGCCGAATCGGGAGCAAATCGCGGCGGTGAAGGGATGGGCGGCCGAGCTGCTGCCGATCGAACCGGAGGCCAGCCTGATG
>JBJHCD010000202.1:4080-8396 GCA_050485845.1 Pirellulaceae bacterium
CTGGCGTGCCACGAGGAAGGGTGCCCACCGGTCGAAATTTTTTTCGCAAGGGAATCCAACCATGAGTGCTCCGTTCAACAGAGTTCCCGTCACCGTCTTTATGAACAACGGATTGACTGGGCGGTCTCCTGCCGCGAGAGTCAGTGTATCCTGCCATTTCCGCGGGGTTTTGAACGGCATCGGTTCCCGAGATTTTCCGCGACGCCCCACGCGGGGAACGGTGCGCCGTGATTGCCCTGGGATCGCCACTTCCTCTTCAGAGCTCCTGACATGCCCCCCCCTCGTCGGGTGTAAAACCCGGAGACATCGAACAGCCCCCGGCGTGTGTTAGGGCCACTTCAAGTGTTCCCGCCAAGTCTGTCTCTCCCGGCGACCGGCTTTGGCGACGTGGAGGTCGAGGGAGGCCTCGGGGGGATATTTACATACGCAATGCACGTGCACTACCATTAACAAATCTCGATAAAGAGGGTCCGGGTCTGCCGGCGCCCAATACTCGGAAGTACGAGGTTTGGAATTTGGAGAAGTCCAGGGAGGCTTCGAGGTCAAAATGAAAAGTCTGCCCGTCACCGTGCTGTCCGGGTTTCTCGGCGCGGGGAAGACGACGTTGCTCAACCACGTGCTTGCCAATCGCCAGGGCCTGCGAGTGGCCGTGAGCGTCAACGACATGAGCGAGGTGAATATCGACGCCCAGCTGGTGGCCAGCGGCCAGGGAGCGGTGAGCCGCACCGAGGAGAAGCTGATCGAGATCAGGAACTGGTCTTCATCGGTATCGGCATGGATGAGTTGGCGATTTACGACTCCTTGCAGGACTGCCTGCTGACGGACGACGAATTCGCCCTTGGGCCAAGCCACTGGCAGCTTTTTCCCGATCCATTTCCCCCCTGGAACGTACGGCGGACGACAATCACCGAGCCATCTCGGGAGGACTCCGATCATGCGATCGCAAGGTAGGTCCGAGCCGTGAATAACGACGCACCGCCACTCGTGCCGGAGTGCCCGCGAACCGACTCTACAACTGACGGAGGCTCGTCTGGTGATGGAAGCTCGTCTGGTAGCGGAAGCTCGCCTCGCGCCGGCAAAGCGTCTCGAAACTCGGGCACCGATTACATGGCGACGATACCCCTTTTGCGCCGCTCCTTGCCGGGGGAGTATCTGTCGTTGGCGTTGATGATGAACGCCGGATTGGGAACGATGATCTGGGCGGTCTACTCCTTTCAAGCCCCGGCCGCGCTGATTGTCGTCGCGGCGGGGATATGGATTACGAGCCGCGCAGCCGGCGCGCTGTCGCGGTGGACATTCACGCCCTGGGTGACCACCGGCCTTCTGTTCGCCATCCTGGTGGGTTCCCTTGAAAAATCGGTCTGGCCCTCGGAGACCATCGCCATCTTTTCGTGGCCGATATTTGCCATCCTCCTCGGCGTGGTCTTGGTCGTTGATTTGTTGGAACAGGCCGTTTCTTCGGTCGGTGTCCGCGCGATGCACTGGATGTTGCGACTAAACTGGCACCGTCTGGCGGTTTGGGCATTTGTGCTTGTCTTCGCGACTTACATGGTCGTTGTACCGACGGTCGGTTGGATCGTCGAACGGATGCAGCCGCCAAGTTCCGGGCATGAGCTGAAAGAGTTGTCGCTCGCGGATCAGGTCCGACTGCGGAGCATGGTCGCCTTGACCTCGCTATGGTTTTTCGCGCTGGGCGCGACGATCGGTAGTTTCCTGAACGTCGTTGCTTATCGGATGCCGCGCGGTGAATCGGTTGTCTTTCAACGCTCCCGCTGCCCGGCGTGCGGCACGCAGATCAGGGGGCGAGATAACGTCCCCATCTTCGGCTGGTTGCTGCTGGGGGGACGTTGCCGAGCCTGTCAGGCATCGATTTCGACCCGATATCCGCTTGTGGAAGCCGTCGCGGGGGGACTGTTTCTGCTCCTGTATTTCGTGGAACTGATCTCGGGGGGCGATAACATTCCCGAGCGTCAGCCGAATCACTATCGGGGCGTGGTCTGGATCATCTTCTACACCAAGTGGGATCTGGTCGGGCTCTATTTGTACCACTGCTTCCTCTTAAGCGTGCTGTTGACGTGGACACTGATCGACATCGATCGCCGGCGGGTCACGGCGCGCGCCCAATGGATCGTCGCCTCGGTCTTGATCATCTCGCCGATGATCTGGCCCGGTTTGCTACCGGTCGGGCTGCATGGCGACGCCGCTGCCTGGCTGGGTTCCCCGTGGCTGGCAGCCGGCTTCAGCTCCCTCGTCGGCGGCATCGTGGGAGCGGTTCTGGGCCATCTCGCCCAGTGGGCGATTCGGCCGCGCCACGGCGGCCCGTGGGATTCCAGCTTTTCGAGCCACTTCGCCAGCGGATCGACCGTGGTGGGTCTGGGGCTCGGCTGGCAGGCCGTCATCGCGGTGATCTTGTTGGCGCTGCTGCTACGGCCGGGGGTGGTGCTCCTCGCGCGTCTGCTTTGCCGGCCTGCGGTGCCGCCGACCGTGATCCTGCTGGCGGCGTGCGTGGTGAATCTCGTTTGGTGGAGATGGTCGGTGCAACAACTCTCCCCGTGGTGGCCGGGCCCGGCTACTTCCCTACTCGGTTGGCTCTTGATCGCGGCGAGCGTCGGCGGTCTGCTGCTGTGCAACCGGCCGCTCCGCGCGGAGGCCGCTTGGGAATCGCCGCCCGAGGAGTCGTCGGCCGATTCCGCTCCGGCGCCGGCGGGAAGCTGAATCCGCCGAGTGCCAACTCGGGACATGGACATCCCGAATGGGAACATGCCAAGTACGACGGCGAAGGGGCGGAAGAAGACCGACATCGCACCTCAGACTGATCACTGCGACGTCTTGGGGGGGTGTGTTTCCGAACTGCTGGAAGAGCCCCGCCGTACGACAGCCCGCACAATCAACAGCATCCTGACGGTTACCTACTGGGAGGTCGGCCGGCGGATCGTTGAATTTGAGCAGGGGGGGGTGAAGCGCCGGCGGAATATGGAACGGAATTGCTCAAGCGTCTTTCCGTGGACCTGTCCGTACGGTTCGGGCGGGGCTTCTCACGCGTCAATCTCCAGCAAATGCGACTATTCGCCTTGTTCCCATCGATCCTTGACCGTGCATTTCGAGGGGACCTGTAAGGCCTTATGGCAAAGGGACCGACGAATACCGCGAATGCAAGTGTCACGGCGGCGGCTGGCTTGTCATACGATGCATTTATGAATCTTCTGCGGTCCGACCCGCAGGGTCTCGACGCCTATTTTGGCAAGCTCGACTCAGTTTGACTTTTCCTGGCGCATCGACTCCAAGCTGGGTTGGCAAGGCCGACATGGTTTTTGCTCACGCCCCCCCGCTTCCGCTATCCTGCCGCGGGTGCTCAATTTTCTTCCCGCACATCCGATTGATTCCTACGTTCCCATTGGAGGATCCATGGTTTTCGTGGTCCGGTTCCTGTTGTTCCTGCCATGGCTATTACTTCACCTCATGGCTTGGGGGGCTTCTCCCGCGGACAAGGACGCGCCGACTCGGGTGACGTTCGAGCGGCATGTTTACCCGATTTTTCGGGCTCACTGCTTCGACTGCCACGGGGCCGACGAGGAAGTCCAGGGGGGGACTTGACCTGCGGCTACGGCGATTCCTCCTTGAAGGAGGAGACTCGGGACCGGCGATGACGCCTGGTGCCGCCGATGAAAGTTATTTGATCCAGCGGATTCGTGACGGCGAGATGCCACCGGGTGATACAAAGCTGTCGCCCGATGAGCTCGAACTGCTCGAGCGTTGGATTCGCGAGGGGGCGCCCACCGCGCGGCCGGAACCAGCCGAAATCGGACCAGGGATCGGCATGACGGACGAGGAACGGGAGTTCTGGTCGTTCCAGCCAATTCGTCGCCCGGCCCTCCCCTCGTTCCAAGCGGACGATCGGGTTCGAAGCTCGATCGACGCACTCGTGCTGGAATCCATGCGTTCGCAAGGGCTCTCATTCTCGCCCGACGCCGACAAGCTGACGCTTCTGCGCCGAGCAACGCTCGACTTGACCGGTCTGCCACCCTCTCCGGACAAGATCCAAGAGTTTCTCGACGATAACTCACCCACCGCCTATGAACGCCTGATCGACGATTTGCTGGAGTCACCGCATTTCGGCGAGCGGTGGGCACGACACTGACTCGACATCGCCGGCTATGCCGATTCCGAGGGTTACTCGAATGACGATCGGCCGCGACTCCATGCCTACAAGTTCCGTGACTATGTCATTCGATCGCTGAACGCGGATAAACCCCTGGATCAGTTCCTGGTCGAGCAATTGGCGGGAGATGAGTTGCTTGCCCCGCCGTATACGAACC
>JBJHCD010000203.1:0-8384 GCA_050485845.1 Pirellulaceae bacterium
CTGGTGTGTTCCCCGCCCATTTCACGTCCAAGGGAAGGGGGAGCGTTATGTCGCGGTCGCCGTATTTGATGCGGGCCGTAAAGAGCCAGACGTCCCCCGTCGGCAGTTTTCGGACGCTGCGGATCTCATACCGCTCCTTCGGCAGGTCGTCCTGGTCGCGCCCCTGGATCGTGAACTGTCCCACCAGGGCGACCCCGGACATCTCCTGCTCAAATCGGCGAAACTTCTCGTCCCGCGTCAGCTCCTTCTCTTCCTCTGCCGCTGGTACATCCGCCGCGGCCTCGCCTTCTTCCGCTCGGCTGACCGGCACGGCCGGCAGCGAGGCGATCAGCAGCAAGAAAGCCAGGGGATAAATCACTAGGTGGGACCTGGCAATGGACTTCAATCGGAATGGCATGGCGGGGAACTCCGTGGGTTGACGGGCATCTGGGTAACGCCTCCGTCGATCGATTATCGTCAGGTTCCCCACGGGATTCAACGGCCGGCATCACCACAAACCGTCACACTGTGAGTTTCACACCCGACAAGCGGCCAACCTCCTCCCCGTTTCCGTCCTGGTCGGAGTACTCAAACCAGTGGCAGCAACGTGGCGCCGAGGATACAGATCAGCAGTCCGACGAAGGCCATGACGATCTGCATGGGAGTCACAAACCGCAGCGTCTCCCCCTCCGTCATGCCGCTCATCTTGCAGACGACCCAGAAGCCACTGTCATTCATCCACATGATCGGCTTGGAACCGCAGCCGATGACTAGCGCCAAGTACACCGGGTGGAAGCCCAACGTGCCAGACGAAGCAAAACCGGAGAGAACACCTACCGAGGTGATCATGGCGACGGTGGCCGATCCCTGGGCCGTCCGGATGGCGGCCGTGACGAAAAAAGCGATCAGAAGGATCTTGAGCGGGGCTCCCTCGGCCTGACCCAGCAGTTCGGCAATTCCCGTCTGCTTGATCGTGGTTCCGAAGGCTCCTCCCGCCGCGGTGATCAGAATGATCACTCCGCCACCTGCCAAGGCAGCCTGCAACGCCACTCCTAATTCGCGAAAGCTACTTCGCTTTTGCCACATGAGCGTCGCGAGGGCAATGGCGGCGGCCAAGGTGAGGGCCACGTTCTTGTTCCCCCAAAAGGCCAACCAACCCAGCCAAATGGACCCCCCTTCCGCGCCGGCCTTGTTGAAGATGGAATCGCCGGCAATCAAGAGTACCGGGAGAACAATCGGCAGAATGGCCAGCCAGAACGGCGGCAGTCGCTCGGGAACGTCCGAGGAAAAACGCTCCAAATCCTTCAGCGAAAAATCGGGAGACTCCCGGAGCGGGACTTCATGCCGAGCGTTCATCCACTGCGCGTAGAGGTATCCCGAGGTGGCGGTGAACAATCCGACGACGCATCCCATCAGGATCATCACCGCCAAGTCGACTCCCAATTCGGAAGCAACCAGCAGGGGACCGGGGGTGGGAGGGACGAGCGAATGGGCCATGGTCCCTCCCGCGATGATGGTCAGCACGTAGAGCAGATAATTGCGGCCGGTTCGCAAACGCATCGCTTTTCCCAACGGCATCATCAGGTAGAACACCGTATCGAAAAAGACCGGAATCCCCAGGGCGAAACCACTGAACAAGAATGCGGCCGGCGCCCCCCGCTCACCGGAGATCCGCAAGGTCGAGCGAACAATGCGGTCCGCCGAACCACTGTCCAGCAAGGCCTTGCCAATGATCGCGGCCATGGCGATCAAAATGCCGATGCTGGCCGATGTATTGCCGAACGCGGACGTGATCCGCTCGCCGGCGGTTACCCGAGCGGCCTTCCGAGCCCCCTGCCAGTCGCGAAGGTGGAGCAGTTTGTCCGTCGTCTCCAGGGAGGGCTCCACCGATGCCCCATTGGCCGCCGGCTCAAAGCGGCCGCGGGCCACTCGCGTCTCCGGATCATGGTCCTCAATCTGAACCGATCCGATCTCTTGGAGCGTCCCCCCGGCATCGGCTCGGAGCACGACCAGCCGCGTGGCTGGCGTGGCATCCCAGGCCGATTGATCGGCCACTTCGACGACCGAACGATCTTCCTCGGTCAAGGTAAAGCGCAATTCCCGCTGCCCCGCCTCGTATCGCTCCAACATGGCCGTTGAGGTCAACGAGGCGACGGCGAACGCGGCCAGCACCAGTGCCAGAAAGGCATGCAGCCGCAACCACAGCACTCCTCCGACCACGATCACGACGCCGACCAGCAGAATGGCGAGGGGGGGCATGATCGTGGGCTCTCCTCGGGCTCACGAACGAGCCACGGCTTGGGGAAAGCGACCTGGAGGGGAGGGTGGCCCGGTCAGGAACCATGGACCTCCCGAGCGGCCGCGATGACTCGGTCGGCGGTAATCCCGAAATGCTCGTACAGTTTCTGGTAGGGAGCGGAAGCCCCGAAACTCGTCATGCCGACAAAGGCTCCTCGAGTCCCCAGGTACTTGTCCCAGCTCATGCGAATGCCCGCTTCCACGCCGACTCGAGCTGTCACGTTTGGTGGCAAGACCGTGTCACGATAACTGGCGTCCTGCTCGTCGAAAATCTCGAAGCAGACCATGCTCACCACCCGAGTGGGAATTCCGGCGGACTGAAGTTCTTTCCGAGCTTCCAGGCAGAGATGGACTTCACTTCCGGTTCCCAGAAGAATGACCTCGGGTTTCCCCCCTTCGGCTTCCGCGAGAATGTAGGCACCTCGAGCGACACCCGCCGCCGACTCATGCGTGGTCCGGTCCAGGGTGGGGACATTTTGGCGAGTCAGCACGAGGGCGGCGGGCCGATTGACGACGGGGAGCAGCGTGCGGTAAACCTCCGCCACTTCGTTGGCGTCACAGGGACGAAAAACCATCAGTCCCGGAATCGATCGGCAAGCCGCCAGATGCTCGACCGGCTGATGCGTGGGCCCATCTTCCCCCAACCCAATGGAGTCGTGTGTCAAGACAAAAATGACACCTAGACGCATGAGGGAGCTGAGTCGCATCGAGGGGCGCATGTAGTCGGTGAAGACGAAAAATGTGGCCCCGAAGGGACGAAGGCCGGTCAACGCCATCCCATTGCAAGCCGCCGCCATCCCATGCTCGCGAATGCCGAAGTGGAAATTTCGGCCGGCGTAGTTCTCCGCCGAGAAGTGCCCCATTGATTCGTCATTCAACAGGGTCATGGTCGACGGAGCGAGATCGGCCGATCCACCGAGCAGCCAGGGGTAATGGGGAGCGAGCGAGTTCAGTACCTTTCCCGAGGAGACGCGGGTGGCCAGCCCCTTGGGGTCTGGCGGAAATTCCGGAATCCCTTTTTCTCCATCGGCCGGCGGCTGCCCCGTCCAGATCCGCTGCAGTTCGTCAGCCGCTTCCGGATAGCAGGCCGCGTATTCGGCAAATTGCTTCTGCCACTGCTCGTAATCCTGCCGCCCCCGAGCGCCTAGCTGTTCGTCGAACAGCTGACGGACTTCGTCGGGAACATGGAAGTGTGCCTCCTCCGGCCAGCCATAATGGCGCTTGGTCAGCTTGATCTCCTCGTCTCCCAACGGTGCCCCATGCGCTCCATGCGTGTTGGCCTTGTTGGGCGAACCATAGCCGATGATACTCCGGAGAACGATCAGAGTCGGTCGATCATGGGTCTCGGAAAACTTCTTCAGGGCCTCCTGAATCGCCCCCAAGTCATTGGCGTCTTCAATCGTGATCGTTTGCCAACCGAGCCCCTCGAATCGCCGGGCCACTTGCTCGCTGAACGCGAGATCCGTCTCCCCTTCGATCGTGATGCGATTGTCGTCGTAGATCCAGCAGAGGTTGGAAAGCTTGAGGTGACCGGCCAGCGAAGCCGCTTCCGCCCCCACTCCCTCCATCAAGTCACCATCACTGCAGAGCGCATAGACATTGAAGCCGAACAAGTCGAAGTCGGGCTGATTGTAGCGAGCCGCCAACCACTGGGCCGCAATCGCCATCCCCACGCTGTTCCCGATTCCCTGGCCCAAGGGCCCCGTGGTCGTCTCAATCCCGGCCGCTTCACCGAATTCCGGATGCCCCGCACAGGGACTGTGAAGCTGCCGAAAGTTCTGAATGTCTTCCAAGGAGATGGCGAGTTCGTCCAGCGGGGCCCCGCTGGCATCCAGCTTCCGAACCCCCGCCAGATGAAGCGTGGAATAGAGGAGCATCGAGGCATGACCGCAGGAAAGCACAAAACGGTCACGGGCCGGCCACTGCGGATGCTCCGGATCATAGCGAAGCGAGTGATTCCATAACGCGTAAGTGACCGGCGCCAACGCCATCGGCGTCCCCGGATGCCCGCTGTTGGCTTTCTGCACCGCGTCCATCGACAGGGTGCGAATGGTGTTGATCGCTAATTGCTCGATGCTTGGCGCACTGACCGACATCATAAACCTTTAACTGTTCGCTGGTTGACCGTCTCTAGCTCGAATTCCAAACGATTCCGAGCCGTATGTATCCGATGTATCCGATGTATCCGATCTATGCGGATGTATCCGGAGGTAACTGATGTATCCGAGCCGTATCGAGCTGGTTCTTGATTTGCAGTTTCGTGATTCGTTGTTTCCGAATAGGCCAAATCGCCGTGAATGGGCTAGTAGTGTACTTGCCCGCGACTAGGGGGGTCAATGACCAAACGGAGCTGGACTCTCGGGAAAGTCATGTGAGTCGTTTCAGCGATTTTCGAACCAGAGCGGGATCGACATCATGGACGAGTTCCACGTGTCCCAGTCGTGTCGGCAGCACGAATCTCAATTGGCCATGGGCCGTCTTCTTGTCTCGCCGCATCACCTGCAGCATTTGCTCGGCATCCAACGCGATATCCTCGGTGGGGAGCCCGAGTGCCGCCAGTAACCGGCTCTGTCGATCGGTCAGGTCGGCGGAGGTTCGGCCGAGCAGTTCGGAGAGCCGAGCGGCACACATCATCCCGAGCGACACGGCTTCGCCATGCAGCCACTGGCCGTAGCCGGTCAGGGTTTCCACGGCATGTCCGAACGTGTGGCCATAGTTCAACATCGCCCGGATGCCGGTCAACTCACGCTCGTCCTGCTGGACGACTTCCGCCTTGAGTTCACAGCACCGCTGAATGATTCTCTGCAGCGTGGTCGCATCCCGCCCTTGAATCTCGGAAACGTGGTCCTCCAGGAAGGCGAAGAAATCGGCGTCCAGAATCACGCCATACTTCACTACTTCCGCCAATCCGGCTCGATACTCCCGGTCGGGAAGCGTCTCCAGGGTTTCCGTGTCGATCACCACGCGGGCCGGTTGCCAAAAGGCTCCCAAGATGTTCTTGGCCCGAGATAGATTCACACCGACTTTTCCTCCGACGCTGCTATCGACCTGCGCCAGCAATGTGGTGGGAACCTGCAGCAATCGCAACCCGCGAGTGAAGGTCGCCGCCACGAATCCAGCCAAGTCTCCAATCACTCCGCCACCCAACGCCACAATCAGCGTCTGACGATCCGCCTCGGATTCCAGTAGCCCTTCCCACAGTCGCTCGGAATGCTGGACCGACTTGCTCCCTTCTCCCGCCTCGACGACCAGCGTGCTGACTCGCCACGGAACCTCCCCCCGCTGTAAGGCCGACACCACGCGTTCTCCGAGTATCGCCGCCACGTGCTCGTCGGTAATCACCACGATATGCGTCACTCGATCCAGAGAGGCAATCTGGTCGGGGAGCCGATCGAGGAGTCCTCGCCCGATGGCGATCTCGTAGCTCCGCTCCTGAAGGGCGACCTGAACCGTTGCCACTGCGTTTGCCAAACTTCGACTCCCTGCGCGTCGGCCAAGTGCGGGACGTGAAAACGTGAAGGGGGAATTCCGTCAGGCCTGTCGGGGCCCAAGGCCTGACTCGAGACAGCCGCGGCTCAGGTGGAATGGGATTCCAGCCGCTGAAGGTCCTGCTGGGTCACGGTGATTTCCCGGCAGAAGCCGGTGTGCACGCGGACATACGTCAACTGAGCGCAGGATTGCGGGTCCTGGTGCAATTGCGACTCAATCAACGGACGCTCGGCGGGAGAAATCTCGGCGAATTCATCGGGCCAAATCGTAACTTCTTCCACAACGAGCGCTTCTCGGTACGGATCGAACTTATCCGGCATGGACGCTTCCCCCTTCGTACTTTCCTACAGAAGTTGATAGTTGCCTTGGAAGATCGACTTTCCCCTTGGGGAGGGGGTCCGAGCTGCCTGGCCTCCTCTCTCTGCCCGCGAGGGGCCGGTGGAGGAGGATGGGTTTTCGCAACGTGCCGTGCCTAGTATAGTTTCGCGAACCCAGGGCGCAAATATCCCGTCGTCCTGGCTGATACTTCTTCAACGATCCCCCCCTATTACCCTTTCGTCCCTTTCCCTTTCCCTTTCGATATCCTGCGAAAGTCCCCTTCCGGCCGTGAATTCACAAAGGTCTGATCAACGAGGGGAGCGCGACCAGCGTCACTCCAAGCGTCGAGGCCGCTCGGTCCCGAACGGACCCTCCGGGCGCCGTTCCAGGTCTGGCCATGCGACTCCCGGCGGCGATGAGGGATTCAGAGTTCCGACCACCAGCAGCGTTCGCGGGCTGTGGCTGGTCTTCGCCATGCTGGCTCTTGCCCTGCTAGCCGCGGTAACCGCCATTTTCTATCAGCACCAGACCACCCGCCAAGCCATGGCCTATTGGGGCACCCTCCAGGCGATCGTCATCCGGGACGCGCCGGACGTCATGTTCTGTCGCCTTAGCCGCGACCTGTCCGATGGTGACACCGCCGCTACTGGCCCCCAATGGATCGAGGGAGAAGTGGTCACCGAGCCGGAACATGACGGCGAAGTTGCCATTGGCAAGCCCCGCGACTCGGCATTTCCCGAAGAGATCTCGGGGGCTGGTGGAGAGCGGTGGCGAGTTTCAGGGTGCCGATCGATTGTCCACTTGGCCGGCTTGAGCCACCTGCGGCACGCCCTGCTCCAGGATGAAAGCTATCACGAATTGGAACCGACCGATCAGTCGCCCCTGGAGCCCACGCATGCCTTGATTTTTTCGGGAAACGACAGACAGGTGGTGATACTGCTCAATCTGGATCGGGCATGGGTCCGGGATGCCACGCAGTCGCAGTGGCGATCCCTGGCCCCGATTGCCCCTTTCTTGCAGCGTCTCCTGGAACCGCTCGACGCGGATCCGACGCTGCCACCTTCCTCCCGGTCAAAAGAAGATCCGCCTCGCCTGGATTCAGGCGAAGGCGGCACCGGGCATTGAAAGCGGAAGGTCGTTCACTACGTCTTGGCGGGATACATCCGGGTGACGAATCCGGCCGTGGATCTCCGCGCGATGCACGGGAATTTCCGATGGCGCGGTGATGCCCAGCTTCACTCGGCCCCCGGCTACCTCGACAACCGTGATACGAATATTTCCACCAATGACGATTTCTTCTTGCAATTTGCGGCTGAGCACGAGCATGGGGTTTCCTCCTTAAAAAACAACGTCCTGAGTCTGCGTCTTGCCGGCTTTCATCATTCGACATGAAAAAGCGAGCCATGCCTGCGGGAAGCGACTCCGGACAGGACGGAATGGTCACGATCATCTGTCCGGTTCACCATTGCGGAACTCCACCACGTCGGACCCTCAAGATCCTCCGCGGGAGCAATGACGGTGATTGTCGAGTCCTGCCGGGAAAGCGTACTCCCAACATCAACGAGGCATCATGCATCGCGAACTCAACAACCGGCAGCCAAGGACCCTGGTGACAGTGGGACGTCCGGTGGACGCCTGGTTTCACCCAGTTCGTGGCCTGTCTGGCGGGCCTCGGAACCATCACGATTCCGAGTGGACGGCACGGTCCGGCTGCCTGGTTGCTTTTCTCGAAACTCTCGATACTCTGCAACGAATCAAGCGTAGCGGCAAGCCGCAAATCCCCGGGACCTTGGAACCAAGGGCTCCTTCAGTCCGGCGAACTCCGACGCGAAAGGGAACACCAAGGGTGCCCAGATCCGTCGAACGTCGGGGCGGAAAACGAGACCAATTCCAACCGTTTCCCACCTCGGGCTTTCCAGCTTGCAACTGTCGGTCACATCCGTCTTGAACGTGACGAGGGAGAATATGGCCTCCCAGGCAATTTTTTGTCAAGCCCAGTTTCTTGCGTACATTTGAAGATCTGGTGCAATCTAGAGATAACATCCGGGATGACTCCCTTGCGGGGAATAAAATAGGTACATTGTAAGGAATCGTTCGAACGTGGACGGGTTAGCTGCCCCTACCCGTCGCGTCCCGTGCTGGCCGCCTACCCCGGCCGGCACGGGTATTTTTTTGCGCCTCGGCCACTTCTACCTCCGCAACTTGGCGTTTTCTTGCTGCTCCAGCCATTTCCAGCGCCCCGCAACGTGCTAAGGTTCCAGGGGTGGCCGACGACTGTGTGCCCGAGGACTGTGTACCCG
>JBJHCD010000204.1:0-7186 GCA_050485845.1 Pirellulaceae bacterium
CTTCCGAGCCGAGTGACCAGGTTCCCGGAGAATCAACCACCGCCGGCAAGCTGGCCGTCGGTAGCTCCGGGAAACTGGTGGAAGACTTGCAGCGCACTCTCAACGCCAGATTGGAGCCATCGGCGGATTTGAGCATCGATGGCGACTTCGGTCCGCTCACCGAAGCGGCCGTGCGCCGTTTTCAGCAGCAACACAATCTGGACGTGACGGGAGTGGTTGATTCGGAAACATGGCGGCATCTCGGTACCTTGCTGACGCGTGACCAGCCGGTGGAAGCGCCCGAGGTGGTCAATGAACGGCAGCTTTCTCGGCAGCCAGCTGATCCGCTGGAAGGCAGTCCTTACGTGACGGCCAAGGCGTGGGCCATCGCCGATGGTCGGACTGGGAAACTCCTGGCAGGAGAGAATGAAAATCAAACCCTCCCGATGGCCAGCACCACCAAGATCATGACCGCCCATCTGATTCTGAAGCGGGCGGTGGAACAGCCGGAAATCCTGCAGGAGATCGTCACGTTCTCCTCTCGCGCGGCAGCGACGATTGGCTCCTCGAGTCGACTACGCGAAGGTGAACGAGTTTCCGTCGAGGAGCTGCTTTATGGTCTGCTGCTGCCCAGCGGCAATGACGCCTCGGTCGCCCTGGCCGAACATTTCGGCGACCAGTGGTTCGCCTCCTCGGAATTACTCGAGCCCGCTGCCGGCAAACAGGCGGATGAACAAGGGGATAAACGATCGGATGAACCGGCTGAGAAGCAAGATGATCAAGTTATTGGTCAGGGTAATGGTCAAGCGAGGGACCAAGGCAACGGCCAAGGTAGCGAACCAGGGGTGGAGGAGGCCGCTGATAACGGACTTTCCAGTGAGGACAAGTTTGTCATGCTGATGAATGCCGAAGCGGAGAGGTTGGGAATGAGCGCCACGCGGTTCGCCAATCCTCATGGGCTGTCAGCTCGCGGTCACCATGCCTCGGCAAATGACTTATTGATCTTGGCCCGGGCCGCCATGCAGGTGCCTCGGTTCGAGGAATACGTCAATACACGGAGGCGAGGATGCGAAGTGGAAGGGGAGGGGGGCTATCGCCGCAATGTCGTCTGGAACAACACGAACCAGCTTTTGCAAATGGACGGCTACAATGGAATCAAAACGGGTACCACCACGGCGGCTGGGGCCTGCCTGGTCAGCAGTGCTCGTCGCGACGACCGCTGGCTACTAGCCGTCGTCCTCGGTGCCGACTCCTCCGCCAGTCGCTACACGGAGACTCGAAATCTTTTCCGCTGGGCCTGGGAGACATTTCCTGAGTGACAGGCTGGTGATACGTTGGTGGTCGCGCCCTTGATCGAAACACGCAGCCGAAGAAGAACATCAAGGCTCCCATTCCGAACATGACTCCTTCGAACGGACCGAACTAGCGGGATAAGGCCATCATTTCGGAACAATGTCCGGGCCACTAAAATAAATCCTCACGCCCCGCATCCAGATCGCCATTTTCACTTCCATCTTGATCGCCACTTCAAGAACACGGGAGGCTTCCTCATGGCACCATGCTTGTTCGCCCGCCGAGACTTCCTACGCATCGGAGCATCCACGATCGCTCTGGTTTCCGGAGGCTTCTCCCTTTCCGGCCGCGAAGCCGGGGGAACAGACTTTCCTCCGACTCGAGTAATCACGCGAGGTCCGCGACATCACTGGTTCGGCTACTACGACAAGCTCCAGTTTGATCCCACGTCGCGGTACGTGCTCGGCATGGCAGTTGACTTCGAGGGACGCTCGCCGACCGGCGAGGACCGCATCGAGGTCGGCATGGTCGACCTGGAGGATAATGATCGTTGGATCAAACTGGGCACCAGTCTCGCCTGGAACTGGCAGCAAGGATGCATGCTGCAGTGGCGTCCGACGTCCCCATCGGAGGTTCTGTGGAACGACCGGCAGGGAGATCGATTCGTCTGTCATATTCTGGACATCAAGACAGGGGATCGTCGCACGATTCCTTCCGCCATCTATTCCGTCAGTCCCGACGGCAAATCGGCGGTCACGACCGACTTTCGGCGGATTGCCGATGTCCGCCCTGGTTACGGCTACGCGGGACTCGCCGATCCTCACTCGGATGATCTCGCCCCGGAGGAATCCGGCATCCAGCATGTCGATCTCGATACCGGCGAAACGCGACTCATTCTCTCCCTTGCCGAGATCGCTCGACTCGGCGAAATCCCTCAGCCCGAACCGGGCATCAAACACTACTTCAACCACTTGCTGGTCGGTCCCGATGGTCAGCGGTTCATTGCCCTGCATCGCTGGCGTTATCCCAACGGCAGTCGCCTGACTCGGCTCATCACCGCTAACCTGGACGGGAGCGATGTACGGATTGTGATTCCCAACGGCTATGCCTCGCACTTCATCTGGCGTGATCCGCGGCACATCCTGGTCCAATCCCGCCATCTTCTCGGAATCGAACAGTGGGAGAACTTCCTGGTGGAGGATGAACCGGGAGGAGGGAAAATCAGCACCGTGGGCCGCGGGGTGCTCGACCCAAGCGGTCATCCCAGCTACTTGCCGGGAAATGAGTGGATTCTGAGCGATACGTATCCACGAGGAGACAAGCGAATCCAGACTCCCCACCTGTTTCATATTCCCACGGGGAAACGGATCGACCTGGGACACTTCCACAGCCCGGCTGATTACACGGGGGAATGGCGAGTGGACACGCACCCTCGCTTCAGCCCCGACCTGCGCTACGTCTGTATCGATGCCCCCCAACAAGACCAAGGACGCCAGCTTTACCTCATCGACATTCGTTCACTGGTCGAGTAGGGATCGGGTAGGATCATGGACAATCGTCACGGTGATGGTTCGGACGACCGGCCCCAGCGATGCAGACGGTTTTCGAGTGTCCGAATAGTAAGCGCTATCGACGTATTGCAAGACTCCCAGCACAATGTCCTTTGTGGGGATGACAAACAAGGTTACCAAGTGGACTTGAGGTAGCGGAGCGTACAGTGATCGTCAGGAACCTGGAGCATGATGGCTTTTGTCTCCTTCCCAACGCCGTCAGCCCAACCCAAGTGAAACAACTCCAAAGCATCTGCTCGAAGGTGTTCGAAGAGGACACGGAGGGTATCTTGGCTCGATCCAGTCGCGGCCATGTGTATGCCGCGCGAAACTTGATCGACTCGGTCCCCGAAATTCAAACCGCTTGGCAATCCAAAAGTCTTCTCCAATTCCTTCGCTCAAAGCTGGGCACAGAATTCGGCTTGGTCCGAGTGTTGTACTTTGACAAACCGCCCGAGCGAAGTTGGGCATTGGCTTGGCACAAGGACCAGTCCATTGCAGTCCAGGACAATTCCCTCAAGTCCCCCTTCTACTCTCGCCCCACCACCAAGGCGGGCGTTCCCCATGTCATCGCCGACGACGACATCCTGCGGCGAATGCTGACGCTTCGAATCCACCTCGATGCTGTAACGGCTCACAACGGCCCGTTGTGCATCCTGCCGGGGTCACACCTTTCCAGCCAGAGCGAAGGAGCAGGCGTGGAGCAGGCAGTCCCGATACTTGCCGATGCCGGCGATGTCCTCGCGATGCGGCCGCTGGTAACACATGGGAGCGGGTCTTCCGATCCGGGTACTCGACTTCACCGCCGTATCCTGCATCTCGAGTTTGCCGCCGACCGCAGTCTTCCTGATGGATATGAGTGGCATCGATTCGTGACGTCTTGATCGCCATGTTCGGTTTATGCAGTCGTATTAACGTCCATAAGTGTTCATCGGCGGTGCTGTTGCCCGAGTTCATTTCCCCGCCGCTGGGCAAGAATGTTGCCAGGGCAGACACGTGAGCCTCGTGGGGCGAGTCGGCTGTGGGGGGTACACGAACGCTACCGAGCTGGTTCCGCCATCGTCACCTCATCTGGCAAAATACCCCGTGTGGTCGCGTGACCGCAGAGGTCCGAACCAGCCGATGCAAGGGCACCTCAGTCACCCCCCCAAAGAAATGATTGACGGGGCACAATTCATCGGCATAATCAGCAGTCATCGTTTCGTATCGGGCTCTTCACCATTCGCACCGGAGGCGATTATGAAATGATGCTGCCCGTTGTCTCGGATGATTTCTCGCGTCTTTCGCGAGCGACCGCCGGGGCCCATTCCTTCATGGAATGTAGCAAGTCAGAGAAATGAATCGCCCCAGGGCCGACGAGCCTTTTTCATCGATGCCTAGTCTTTGTGGGTGCATCTGAACGCGGGCAATTCTGTTTGTGACACCGAGTTTCTTCTGTGACGGAAGTCGTTTCCGTCCCAGCTTTCTTGTATGCCAGAAGGGGTTTCGTCATGCGATCGATGACTTTCGTTTTGTCGGTGGTGCTCGCGAGTTTGTCCATGCCGGCGAGTGTGTGGGCACAACCAGGCCCCGTCGTTTGGAATTTCCGCACTCATCTTTCCGGTGATCAAGAGGTTCCAGCGGTCAGTACGAGGGCCCAAGGGCAGGCCATTTTTCAGCTCAACAAAGAGCGAACCGAGTTACGATACAAGGTCATTGTGGCGAATATCCAAAATGTCACGATGGCGCACATCCACTTGGCTCCAGCCGGCGTGAATGGCCCCGTGGTCGCTTGGCTCTATCCCGCCGCTCCGCCGGCCCAGCTAATCCCAGGCCGTTTCAATGGTGTGTTGGCCGAAGGCATCCTGACGGAGGATGACTTGGTGGGAGCGTTGGCGGGTGAGTCCCTGGAAACGCTGGTGGAGCAGATCATGGGGGGAAACACTTATGTGAATGTTCATACCTCGCAATTCCCACCGGGCGAAGTCCGAGGCCAGATTTGGTACTGGGGAAAGAACAAGTAGAGCCTCAGCATGGAGTCTCAGCGAAAAGTGAGTCGATCTGCGGGCCGCTTGGTGGAAGCCAGTGGGGAAGTCGTTGCCGCAGCAAATCGACAAATGCCTGAAACTCCGATTCGCTGGAACCAGTGTAAGGAGGAAGCAGGCGGAGTGGGAACTCGGAGTCGTACATTTTTTGAAAAAGTTTGTCGTATGCCCCGTCGATTCGGCCGATGGGGACGGCTTCAAACAGAGTTTGCAGAACCACGTTGATTTCTCGCTGAATTGAGACCATCGCATTGAGATCACGACGGCGGCCCGCTTCCCACAACGCCTGCAACCTCGGCCAGTTCATGACAAAGGAGGCCAGGATTCCGCATTCACCAAAGAGTGATCCATAAACGTAACCGGACTCCGAAAGAAAGTGCTGCAACTGCGGGGCGTCGTCCAAGAGGCTCCGGATGTGCGACAGGGAATCCCCCGTGTTCTTGGTGGCAACCAGGTTGGGATACAGTTCGGCAAGCCGGCCGTACTCTTGTCCCGTAACCAGCCGTTTCGAGCGGGGTACGTTGTAATGCAGGAACTGGCAGTCCGAAAACGTACCGCAAGTCTGCTCGAAAAACGTAAAAAGCTCCCTCTCGTTCAGCGCTCCCCAGCTGGGTAGGGCGATCTGAAACTGCTGGACCCCGAGTCCTCGGCAACGCTCGATTCGCTCCAGCATCTGTCCGGTCGAGAGGCCCATGACGCCGACCATCGGTTCGGCGGCATGTTGCCTCATTTCGTCACCAAAGACTGTCACGATCTGTTCGAACTGAGCGTCCGTGACCGCGTAACCTTCCCCGGCCGTTCCGAAAAGGTAGATTTGCCTGGTGCCCCGGATAAGGGTGGCGCGAATGGCACGGCGAAACGTCGCTTCCGCCAGACGCCACTCGGAGTCCCAGGGAACACAGCAGGTGGCCAAGATGCCACTTGGATAGCGTTTCATGCCGCTTCGTTTCGATTTCGGTGCGTTTCGGTGCGTTCCTCACAAGACCCCTTGCGGTCCAGGTCGGCTTCTTCGGACACAGGACGCCGGTCGAGCTGAAGCCGCTCAGTCCCCAACCGTCTCGGTGTCTTGCGACGGGGCACGGCGATCCCGAACGGGGGTCGGGGCGTCGATTTGATTATCCGCGAGGGAAACCTCTCCCGCGCTCTCTTCGATCAGAATCCCCGTGAGTTGGATTCGAGTTTCCCCCTGGCGTGTGTCTCGAATTGTGTTCCCTTCAAGGACCAGACCCGTCGTTTCTCCACGAATCCGAATCCCGGCGGCAGTTCGTTTCGTCCCATTGTCTTCGATGAGGTTATCGACCAACCGGTTACGGTGTGCCGCCATGCCATATGTCTCATTACGGAAATAGACACCATCTTCCCCATAACGACCGGGATGACCGTGGCGGCTTGGGCGCGATCATGGACCATGCAATCGGCCATGAGGGGCTTGTCAATGGAGAAGGTATTGCCCGTGCGGCCGGTAATGCGGGCCACCGTCGTATGAAACCCTCCCGCTCGGTCATCCCAAATCGCTACACCGCTTCCGACTTCGAAACCCGAGGCGTCCTGAACCGTAACCTGCTGCTCGCCGAAATCCCCATCCAGTACCAGGTCCGATACGGCACTTCCGGCTTTGCGGAGGACCGTCTTTCCATTGGTTCCCCGGATGGTGACACGCGAGCGCAGGTGCAGCGAGTCATGCATGAGAAATTCCCCGGGGCCAATCGTAACCGTCCCGCCACCCAGGGCGGCAACATAGTCCACGGCGGCCTGCAATGCTCGGTTGTCCGACCCAACAATATCCGCCTCGCTTTGTCCCACCAGTATGTGCGGTCGTTGCTCCATCCGAGAGTGCATCGCATAAGGGAGTTGCTGTTCTTCCGGCAAAGGTGCCACTCGGGAATCCAAATCATCTGCCCATAGGCTAACGGATGAACTCCACGCCAATGCAAGGGTGATCATCAGCGTGCCGCGGGAAAGGTTGAGGAACATCGACAGGGTCTCCATTTCAAGGGGTGGAAGTCGGATTGAGGGGCAAACTGGTTCCACGGGAGCTCCGGATGGGAGGCAGTATACCCGGTTTGAACTACCCGGTTCGACTCTCACATGACCAACGAATATACTGTGGCCCGTTCGGGTGGAAAAACGTGTTCCATCAGTTTGGACGAACTTTTTGCTGAAACCCTCCTCGTTTCGGGGCATGGTCCAGAGCGGGTCCATGTTCGACGTTGATTATGCACTATCGCACATTGGGGAAAACGGGAATCGAAGTCTCCGCGATTTCCTTTGGAGCGGGTCCGGTCTCTGGATGGATGAATCTCTCCCGTCCGGAACAGACATCCGTGGTCGCCATGGCAC
>JBJHCD010000204.1:7196-8380 GCA_050485845.1 Pirellulaceae bacterium
ATCAATTGGTTTGATACGGCCGCGAGCTATGGTGACGGACGATCAGAGTCATCGCTGGGTGACGTTCTTGCCGGTTTGGCCCAACCAACTCCGGTCCACTTGGCCAGCAAGGTTCGGCTCTTCCCTCATCAGCTGGACGACATCGCCGGGCAGGTGCAACGGTCGGTGGAAGATAGTTTGCGGCGACTGCGACGCGATTCGCTGACGCTTCTGCAACTTCATAACTCGGTGACGCCCGGGCGTGAGGAGCTACCCACTTCGCTTTCCTTGAGCGAAGTGCTCGACCCGGGGGGCGTACTGGAAACGATGGACCGTTTGCGGACGGCCGGCAAGGTCCGATACCTGGGCCTGACCGGACTGGGAACGCCGGAAGTGCTCCGCACACTGGCCGCGACGGGAGCTTGGAGCACGGTGCAGATTCCTTTCAATCTGTTGAATCCATCGGCCGGTTTCCCCATGCCGACCACTTTTGCGGAGACCGACCATGGGGGACTGCTGAGCGATTTTCAAGCTTTGGGAATGGGAGTCTTTGCCATCCGTGTCTTTGCCGCCGGCGCATTGGCAGGTCGGCCACCGAGCGAACACACTCGGCGGACTCCGTTTTTTCCGCTGGACCTTTATCAGCGGGATCAGCGGAGAGCGGACGTCGCTGCCGTCTGGTTGGATTCTCCTCAGCAGCTTCCCGCCGTGGCCCTCCGCTTCGTGCTGGACCACCCAGCGGTCACTTCCGCCTTGGTCGGTTTTGGAACTCAGGAAGAGATTGTACGAGCCGTCGATTGGCTGGAGACTCCAGCCATCCCGGCACGTCTGCGTGCCTGGGCATTGGCGGGTGCGAACGAGCTTGAGGACGATGCATGAGCGGCTCGGTCAGGAGTCCGGCCAGGAGCAATGGAAAGCTCAGACCCAGATGGCCCGCTCCACGGGAGGCGCGTTGGGCAGTTTTCTCGGCGGCTGGAGTGCCAGCGTGATGGGTCGCCGACTCTCTTATTGTTTGATCAGTCTGATTTCGTTGGCGACGAGCCAATACTTGTTTCATTTTCTTCGGCCGGGAGATCCAACGTTTCTGCTGTGGACATTCCTGTTGGGATTCATTGCCACCACCTATTTTGGCTGGCTTCCGCTATTTTTGCCCGAGCTTTTCCCGACGGCAGTCCGGTCCGCTGGGGCCGGAGTCAGCTTCAATG
>JBJHCD010000205.1:0-8371 GCA_050485845.1 Pirellulaceae bacterium
GGATGGGAGCGGGACGAGGCCCGAAAACTCGCTGGCCGACGCTGGCTGGCTGGCGATAGCCGTTTGACGCTGGCTGGTTGACGCTGGCTGGCGACGGCCGGTCGAGCCTAGGGGCACGACATGCGGTGCGGTGTAGCCCCGCATTATGTCGCGAGATCCGCTTTCAGGCAACGAGCCGCAGGGGGAGAAACCGGCGAGAAGCCGAGTTGCCACTTGGAAATCGCCCGGCTGATAGCCGGTGCTAGGCCCCAAGCCAATCCATCGCATCCTCAGGGACTCGAGGCTTCCTCCAGCCCCTGGGGGGCCGGTGGTTCGGATTCTCGAGCGTTGTCGAGTCGCTGGAAGGCTTCGACCACCATCCGGTCCTGAGCGGGAAAGACAGTCCGCAGATCCAGCACCAAGCGAGCGTCGTCCACTCTCCCGATCAGTGGCAGCGTGCCGCTTCGCAGTTGGTCGGCCAATTCCAGCGCTGTCCCTCGGGCCGGTTTGACCGAGAGACACCAGGTCGCCTGTTGTTGATGGGGAAGTGGACTTCCGTGGAGGGAATTCTTTCCTTCCAGGACATCCACCGTCTCGATCCCCGGCGTGGCGGCAATCTGCGGTGCCAGCCGATCGGCCCGGTTCTTGAGATTTTCCAGAGAGGTTGAGAGCAGCATCAGCAGCGGGAGGTGCTGCTGGGCCAGCGCCGGATCTTGATAAAGCTGCAGAGTGGCCGTCAGTGCCGCCAAAGTCATCTTGTCGACTCGGAGCAACCGGTGCAGCGGATGTTGGGCGATGATTTCCAGCACTTTGCGCTTTCCGACGAGGATTCCCGCTTGCGGTCCGCCCAGCATCTTATCGCCGCTCATCAGCACCACATCGGCGCCCGACTTGATTCGATCGTCAACTCGAGGCACCCCGGCAATGCCATATTCGCGATAGTCGAGTAGTCCTGCTCCGCCGACATCGTCGATCACGGGGATTTTGTCTTTATGATGCCTCGCGATCTCAACCAGTTCCGAGAGCGGGGTCGATTCGGTAAATCCGACGACTTCATAGTGGGTGGGTGTGACCTTCATGATCGCCCCGGTCTGTTCGTTCAGGGCGGCGCGGTAGTCCTGTTGCCGAGTGCGATTCGTGGTCCCCACTTCCCGCAAGACAGCTCCACTGCTCTGGATGACCTCCGGCAGTCGATAGTCCGTCCCGGATTCCACCAATTCTCCTCGAGCGACCAATACTTCGCGTCCAGGCGCCAGGGCAGCCAGGGTCAGCAGGGTAGCGGCCCCCTTGTTATTGACCACCAGCGCGGCCTCCGCCCCGGTCAGTTCACGTAGCAGTCGTTCCACGGCTCCTTGTCTGGGAACACGGCGACCGCTGGCCAAGTCAACTTCCAGACTGACGTATCCCTGGCTTGCTTGCTGCACGGCCTGCAGGGCCTCGGCGGCCAGGGGACTTCGCCCCAGTCCACCATGAAGCAAAATGCCCGTCGCGTTGATCACTGGGCGGAGGGGCGAGACCTGTTGATCCAGGATCCAACTGGCGATCTTCTCGGCCAATTCACTCGCCGAGGGGACGTGACGGTCCGATGTCGCCGACTGGACTTCATGGCGAAGATTGTCGACAAACGATCGGACGCTGGAGACAACCACATTGTGACTCACTCGGTCCACGACCTGCTTCAGCTGGGGACTCTCGAGCAACTCACCGACGGAGGGAATGTTCTTGAGCACATTGGACATGGGCTGGCCTCGGTTCACCGGGAGGGAGATGGACGGACCGACCCCAGCCCTCTGCCTTTCGGCAGCCACCGACAAGGGTCAGGGTCCCAGTCGCGACGCGTCAGCAATCTTTCCGCATCCTAGTATCCAGACTGACCTGGCCGAAAGCCCCCGGAGACGAACTGCGGGGAGAAGAAACGTGATGAAGCCCGGGAGGAAATGACGACAATGACGACGAGATCAGGAAAAAACATTGGAACGATCATCACGATTGCCGAAATTTTCCGCTCTCGACACCGCCGCCGGAATTTGCAATGCTTCTCCGCGATTTTTTTCACGGGCAGTCTCTTCGAGCACGTTGCCCAAGGTGCGTCTCGAGCGGTGGAATCCGCTCAGGTCCATTCCACAAGGAGGTCGAACCTGTGTCGAAGTCACTTATCGTCGTCATCGTGACCGTGGCCTTCCTCTCACTTTGTCCGTCATCGACGGTCACTGCCGAGGAAGGTTGGAAGTTTCCGAGCCTCAATCCGTTCCAGTCGGAGACCAGTCGGAGTTCGGCGCGGACCACCAACAATTCGTCCTGGTGGGGCACTCCCAAGTTACCAGGCTTCTCGTCCACTCCCGCTCGCCGACCTGGCCCGCAAAAGCCTTCCATGCTCACCAAGATGACGCGGGGGACGAAAAATGCGATGAGCAAGACGTATGACGCTCTCACACCATGGGACAATAACAAGCCCAAGAAGCCGGCCACCAACATGAACTACTCCAATTCGAAATCCGATTCCAGTGGCGGGTTCTTCGGTTGGTTTAGCCCCAAGGAAGAGCCGGAAATTCGGACGGTCAACGACTTTCTCATCCAGCCGCGCCCCTAGCGAAAGATCCGTCCCGAAGTCGCTCTTCATTCGAGAGCGACTCGGACCGCTCCCGGCAAGAACTCTTTCAACCTCCCCTAGTTCCCTCCTCCCCCCTACCCCACCCGTTGATTATCATGCGGGCTGGGATGGCACATGAACCGAGTGTTGCTGTCGCAAGCAGCGGCGGTCCGTGACGCGGTGACGCCATCGCGTCCGTGGCGACCGACCGGCACTCGGCCCGGTAATTGGAAGGGAAGGACGGAGGAATGACACAACCAAGCCGACTCGGCTTCTTGGGAGCGGGGCAGATGGCCTCCGCGTTGGCGCGGGGCTTGGTGGCCGAGGGGCGGATACCGGGGGACCACATCGCGGCCTCCGATCCCTCGCCTGAAGCGCGAGCTGCTTTTCAGACCGTCGCCCCCGGAGCGGCTTGCGGAGAGGATAATCGCCAGTTAGTCGCCTCCTCGGAAACAATCGTGTTGGCGGTGAAGCCGCAACACGTCCCCCATCTGGCGAGGGAACTTTCGGGGACGTTCACCAACCAGTTGCTGATTTCCGTGGTGGCCGGGCTGACCATCGAACGCCTGGCCACCCATTTCGGCACGTCTCGAATCATCCGCGTGATGCCCAACGCCCCCTGCTTGATCGGCCGGGGAGCTTCCGCCATGGCCGTCGGAGCTGACGCCACCTCCGAGGACCGACAGTTCGTCGAATCGATGATGTCCGGAGTAGGACGCGTTCATGTGGTGGGAGAGGAACTACTGGATGCCGTTACCGGTCTCTCCGGTTCCGGGCCGGCATACGTGGCCCTGTTCATTGAGGCCCTGAGCGACGGGGGGGTGAGGATGGGGCTCCCTCGAGCCACGGCGCTCGAATTGGCCGCCCAGACAGTGGCCGGGGCGGCTCAGATGATTATCGATGGCACTCTCCATCCGGCACAGGTCAAGGACCAAGTAGCCAGTCCCGGTGGAACGACCATCGCCGGAATCCAGGCATTGGAAGAACGTGGGTTTCGAGGTACCACCATGGCAGCCGTCGTCGCGGCAACGGAACGTTCCCGGTCGCTCGGAGCCTGATCGCGCGAAGAATCAGGAGAACAACCGCCGACTTCGCGGCAGCCGACGCCACCAAGAAGGGCGCCGATGAAAGCCGACTAGAGCCAATTAAAATGAGAAAGTGGGCTCGTCCGCATCCTGAACTTCCTCCCGAACTTCCGGATCCCACTCATCGAGAAGGAATTGTCATGTCCAAGAATCACCTCTGCCTGATTGACGACAAACATGTCCCGCTCTACCGGATCATCTGGGTCTCTCAGGTCCCCCACTATTGCGGCGAACCCGACTGCGTCTGCGAAGGCCTGTACGAAGTCCGCCTGGAACAGGGCGAATCCGTCTGGGGAACCCGCGATGATCGAGACCGAGTGCTGACCGCGCTGGAAACCTGGCAGCAAGGAATGGACGATGACTGGCAGTGACTCGAGACCAACCCCCGTGACGGACGCCGACCCGCCTTTGGAAAAGGAACCGCTCGAATGTCCCTCTTTGAGAACGACCAGTATCGATGGCGCGAAACGTACTTCGTCTTGTTTGACGAAAAGCGACTTCCAACAGTCGCCGACTTGCAGCGACTTTTGACACAACTGGGGGACCGCTTCGAATTGGTGGAGGTCCGGGAAGATGAAGACCAGCGGTTCGAATCACTGACCTTGATCTCCCCCCAAGATTTCGCCGGCATGGATATCACCTATGATTCCGGCGAGGACGTGGCCCTTCAGGTGGAAGAACTAGTCAAGGAATTGGCTCGGTCGACACTGACCTCCGAGGACCGTGAAAAACTAAAACGGCTCAAGAAATGTCAGGCTCGGTTCGAAATCTTTCACTTCGAGCAGGCGATGGGGGGCTTCTCCGAGTCGGAGGAAGATGAGTATCTGGACCCAGGAGGCCTACTGATCGTCATGCAGAAACTGGCCGATCATTGCGACGGTATCGCGATCGACCCTCAGTCAGGCGCTTTCATGTAACCTTGAATACACCATCCGAACCCTCATGGGGGAATGTCGCCCGTCCTGGTCCCCTCCCCTCTGCTTTTTATCCCTAGAGACCTTCCCGACATCGGTCAGCCTCGCTCATACAAGTTCTGTCCTATCGTTGGCCCTTGCCCACGAGCCCCCTTTCGTACTCTTTATTTCGCGACGCTCCTTCGCAATTTACCTTCCCAACCTCTCAATCCGTGAACTATGCTGGCCAAAGAAATCAAGAACGGTTCGGTCGTCAATCACCTCGGTGCCCCGGTCATTATCGAGTCGGTGGTGGTGCAGACGCCGTCGGCCCGAGGGGCCGCGACACTGTACAAATTTCGGGGACGCAATCTCGTGACGCGACAGAAAGTCGACATCACCCTGAAAGGGACCGAGTCCCTGGATGAAGCCGTCTTTGAAAAACGCCCCGTGAAGATGATGTACGTCGACGCCACCCACCTCCATCTGCTCGACCAAACCGACTTCAATCAGTACTCGCTCGAATTGAAGGACGTTCAATACGAACTGCAATTCCTGACCGAGGAACTCGAGGGGATCTATGCCCTGATTTACAACGACGAGTGCGTGGGGCTACAGCTACCTCTGACTGTCGAGCTGACGGTGACCGAGTGTGATCCGGGAGTCAAGGGAAACTCGGCCACCGGCCGAACTAAGCCCGCCAAACTGGAGACGGGCCTCACCGTGCAGGTCCCCGAATATCTCTCGATGGGAGAGCGGGTGAAAGTCGACACGCGCACCGGAGAGTATCTCTCGCGTGCCTGACGTGAGCCGGCTACTGGCGAACGGGCGCTGCCGAACGGGCGCTGCCGAACGAGCACTGCCGAACGAGCACTGCCCAGCAGATACAGGCAAGCAGACAGTGTGAACGGGCACCGGGTGAGCAGGCCGAAGAGGCGGGGATTACTTCTTCGCCTTGGCCTTCTTCTTGGCGGTCTTCGTCGAGGAGGCACCCTTCTTGGCGCTCTTCGCGCTCTTTACGCCCTTGGCTTTGGTGGTCGCTTTCTTGGCGGACTTCGCCGAGGAGGCCGATTTCGTGGCTCCTTTCTTCTTACCGCCAAATGCCCGGTCAAAGCCCTCGGCGTATTTCTGATTCGAGCCAACTCGCAAAATCGTCATCGTCGGTTTCTCCTGGGACAAGATCGGTAAGGAATCATCTTCGATGAGCACTCGGCTGACGGATGTCAGTCCCGGGAAGCGACCGATCCATTCGCTCCCCGCAATTGCTCCAATCGCATTGTAATACCGAGAACTTTCTCGATGGTCAAGTCGCGCGACTCGACAAGACAGCACAAGACAGGACTACTCAGGCAACCTGCCGCGCGCCGCTAACGCTGTAGCCGCTTGTAACGGAATCGTCGCGGCTCGTCTTCACTGATCCCCAATCGCTCCCGGCGTTGGGCTTCGTAAGTTTGGTAATTTCCTTCACACCAGTGCACGTATCCATCCCCTTCGAAGGCCAGAATGTGCGTCGCCAAGCGATCGAGGAACCACCGATCGTGCGTGATCATCACCACGCAGCCGGCGTAATTGAGAATCGCCTCTTCCAGCGCGCGGAGCGTGTCCACGTCGAGATCATTGGTCGGCTCGTCCAACAACAACACATTCGAACCGCGTCGAAGTAGTTTCGCCAAATGAACTCGGTTCCGTTCCCCTCCCGAAAGGTCCCCGACCTTCTTTTCCTGATCCGGACCACGGAAGTTGAACCGGGAGACATAGGCGCGAGCGTTCAACTTCCGCCCTCCCATCTCCAGCGTATCATGCCCGCCGGAAATCTCCTGATAGGCCGTATGGTCGGCCTGCAGCTCATCCCGGTTCTGGTCCACATACCCGAGTTCCACCGTGGAGCCGACTTTCAGGCTTCCTCGATCCGGCTCCATCTGACCGGTCATCATCCGGAACAGCGTCGTCTTGCCGGCACCATTAGGTCCAATCACTCCCACAATCCCCCCCGGGGGCAGGCGGAAGGAAAGGTCTTCGATCAGAACCTGGTCGCCGAAAGCCTTCGAAATCCCCTCGGCCTCAATCACCAATTCCCCCAAATGCTTGCCTGGCGGAATCTGGATCTCCAAATCATCAGGACGATCCTCGTACTGCTGACTGGCCAACTGATCGTAGGCCTTGAGTCGAGCCTTGTTTTTCGCCTGGCGAGCCCTCGGAGCCATCCGCACCCACTCCAGCTCGCGCTGCAAGGTTTTCGAGCGAGCCTGACTTGCACGCTCCTCGCGCTCCAGTCGCTCCTGTTTTTGCTCGAGCCACGACGAATAGTTTCCTTCCCAGGGAATTCCCTGTCCACGATCCAATTCGAGAATCCACTGGGCGACGTTGTCGAGGAAGTAGCGGTCGTGCGTCACCGCCACCACGGTCCCCTCGTACTCCCCCAGATGCCGCTCGAGCCAAGCCACGGCATCGGCATCCAAATGGTTCGTCGGTTCGTCCAGCAGCAGGAGGTCGGGTTTGGCCAGCAGGAGCTTGCAGAGGGCCACTCGGCGGCGCTCCCCTCCCGATAGCCGCGTCACGTCGGCATCCGGAGCCGGAAGATTCATCACCTCCATGGCAATCTCGATCTCCCGATCCAGCTCCCAGCTATGGCTCGCCTCAATCTGATCCTGTAATCGAGCCATCTCGTCGCACAGCTTCTGCATCTTGACGTCGTCGGTCACTTCCCCCAGCTGCATGCTGATTTCGTTGTATCGATCCACCAGGGCTCGACGTGGAGCCACGGCTTCCTGCAAGTTCCCCCAGACATCCTTGCCCTGAGTCAAAGTCGGCTCCTGCGAGAGATAGCCTCGAGTGAACCCATCGGTTAGCCGAGCTTCCCCGTCAAAATCCCGATCCATGCCGGCCATGATTCGCAGCAAGGTACTTTTTCCCGCTCCGTTTCGGCCCAGCACGCCGATCTTCGCCCCTGGATAGAACGCCAGCCAAACCTCGTCCAGGATCGTGCGAGGTCCATGCTTCTTCGTGACGCGCTCCATCGTGAAAATGTACTGCCTGCCCATGAATCTCCAACTGCTTTGCTTTGCCGAGCTGTCTGGCTCGAGTTACTCGTGTTGCTTGTGATGGCCGAAATGGCCGTGCCTCTTGTTCCGGACTCGGGTCATTCCCAGTCAGTCATTCCCAGTCAGTCATTCCCAGTCAGTCATTCCGACTTGGGTCATTCCCATTCAATCGTCGCGGGTGGCTTCGAACTAATGTCATAGCAGACTCGGTTCACTCCCCGCACTTCATTGATCATACGCGTCGAGATCCGCGCGAGAAGTTCGTAGGGGAGATGAGTCCAATCGGCGGTCATGAAGTCATCGGTATTTACGCATCGAACGGCAACGGCGTTTTCGTAGGTTCGAGCATCCCCCATCACGCCGACACTTCGGACGGGCAGCAAGACGGCGAAAGCCTGCGAGGTCTCGCGATACAATCCCGCTTGGCGTATCTCCTCCACCACGATCGCGTCGGCCTCGCGCAACGTCTCCAGACGCTCCCGAGTCACCTCGCCCAAACAGCGAACCGCCAACCCCGGCCCTGGGAAGGGATGCCGCCAGACAATTTCCTCGGGCAGTCCGAGCGTCAATCCGAGTCGCCGTACCTCGTCCTTAAACAGATCCCGCAGTGGCTCGACCAACTCGAATCCCAATTCCGCCGGCAGCCCTCCCACGTTGTGATGCAGTTTGATCGTGGCCGCCGGCCCTCCCAGCGCCGCGCCACTTTCGATCACGTCCGGGTACAGCGTGCCCTGGGCTAAGTAACGAGCATCGGCAATCTTGGCCGCCTCTTCCTTGAAACAG
>JBJHCD010000206.1:0-8363 GCA_050485845.1 Pirellulaceae bacterium
CATGTCATCCAATTCATCGTATCGAGCCGACTCGAATTCAGCCTCGGTCAGTTGCGTTGGAAAGGCCCCCGCTCCCAGGAACCCTGTCGCGGCAAGGCCGAGCGGATCATCCCGCGTCAGCTCATCCCCGGCGATCTGCCACTTCACGAACTGGTCATACGGGAGATCGTTGTTCAAGGCTTGAATCAAGAAGTCGCGATACGGATAGGCATGGGGCCGATCGTAGTCCTGCTCGTAACCATGCGACTCGGCGAATCGAGCGATATCCATCCAATGTCGAGCCCATCGTTCGCCGTAGTGTGGCGAGTCGAGAAGGCGGTCGATCAGCCGTTCATAAGCTTGGGGATCCGGATCTTGCTCGAAAGCGGCGACTTCGTCAGGACTAGGAGGCAAACCCAACAAATCAAAGTAAGCTCGGCGGATCAGCACTCGCCTGGAAGCGGTGGGATTGGGGTGCAGCTGGTGCCGCTCGAGCTGTTCGAGAACGAAGGCGTCGATCGGATTTCGGATCCACGAGGCGTGGTCCGAGTCCACGTGGGGAGGAGGCTGTACGCGAAGGGGCTGGAACGACCAGAAGTTTCGTTCTGCTTCGGTCGGTCCAGCCGGGCCCGAGCGGCGACTTGAATCGTCGTCACCTTCGATCAAATCGCGATCATAGGGGGCTCCCAAGTCAATCCATTGGCCGATCAGCTCGATCGCTTCATCCGGGAGGCGATCCGCCTGCAGGGGCATGTGCGGTTCCGACTCGTGGCGCAACAGGGACATTAAATGGCTCGACTCGGCCCGCTCATCCACCATCCCGCTTTCAATGAGCAACGAGCGGGAGGCAAGGTTGAAATCGGCCTTGACCGAATCACCTCCATGACACTCCAGGCAATGCGTCGTCAGGATGTCACGAACGTGGGTGCGGAACAGTTCGAGTCCCTTCTTCATCTTCTCCGCGTGATCAGGGGGAACGGGGTTGGGAGGAGTGTCCGGTTTTTTCGTCTCCGAATTCTCTGGAGAATTCTCTGGAGAATCGACTCCGTCGGACTCCAGGTCTGATGTGGCCGGCGACTCGCCCCCCAATTCCGAATCTACCCCGTTCGGCATCTCGGCTCGACCAACGGGAGCCTGGTCGGAATGACCGGCCAGGAGACATGCCGACAAGACCAGCGGAATAAATCCGCGAGACAGGAGCCGCGACAGATGGCCAGAAAAATGGCCAGCGAAGGAGCTGGAATGGCTGCAGGTCATCAAGAAAAACCTCTGCGAATGAGTCTACCGAGACATCTTCCCATCTTCATGCAATCCGCCGGCCTTTGCAACGGATTGTCCCCGGTGTTTCCGTTTGACCTCCAGTGGCGGAGGTGGACGAGGGGCACCCAGCGCGGGAATGGCTATTCGTCACGCCTTCCGAGACGTGAATCATGGGGGGGTGCCCAGCGGATACGTACCTTAGATTTCCGGTTCTCGTATCCAGGACGCCGTAGGTCATGGTGAAATAGAGTTCTCCTTGTGCGGCCATGGGAAATCGGCGATTCAGTTCACCGACGACCGACGAGGGTGGAGTGACGGCAATCTTTCCGGTAAAGGGGTCGCGCCGCGCCAAGAGGGAGGTGGCCGACACGTCCGGCACCAGGACTCGTCCCACGGCCACGGCCAATAGAGAGGAAGCCGTTCCATGTCCACTGACGTCGACGACAAACAGGGCGAGATGTGAATCGTCGAGCATGAAGTAGTTCAAGAAGTCTCCCGCCAACTCGTCGCACGGTTGATACTTCCATGCGACCGTATTGGCGGTCAGACTCACGTCTTGATGTGGGAGCAGTGACTGCTGTACACGAGCGGCAGTAGCCAGACTGCGGGCCATTCGCTCATTGGCCTGCGTGAGTTGCGAGTTCAGTGTTTCCAAGTCGGCATTCCACCGCATCAGCTGCTCCTTGGCCAGGGCAAGCTGTTCATTACTACGGTGCAATTCGCGGTTTTTTTCCACCGCGTTCTCAAAAGTCGACACGAGCAGATTCAACGTTTGCTGCCTCCCCGACCGAACCTGATACGCGCGGCCGCCGATGGTGACGGTCAATTCAAGCGCGTCGTCGTCTACCGGCGCAATGGGTGTATCTAGCAGAGCTTCCAGCCGACTGATCAGGTACTTGGGATCATACGGCTTCGTGACATAGTTGTCCGCTCCCGCGTCAAGTCCCTTGATAATGTCCTCGGCGTCGGACAGCGTCGAGAGCAGCACGACGGGGACATGGGACATCGCGCGGATTTCCTAGTTTGCGCGGCAAAGTTCGTAGCCGTTCATCCGAGTCATCCACGATGAGTATCCGCAAGGGAGGCATGTTCATGCTGAGACAATTTCCTGGATGCGCCATTGGATCATCTCTCGGGTTACGGACGGTTAATCGCCGCGCGGCCATCCGTTTCACGACTCCAAGAGATCTCGGATCGGAGATCCGACCAGATGGATGGTGACCAATCCCGTGGCCACGTCGAGGGACATTCGGCGTCCTTGGGTTCCCCCGACATCCCGGTCCACGATGGCGATTCGATAACTCGTCAACACTTTTTCCACGGCCTGGATGTTCTGTTCCCCAATCGAGATCCCAAGACGGCTCAAGCGAAACATATTGGCTCCTCCGGCCAACGTGGCTGAAAGCTGCAATCTCTTGCCGGCGGCAAGCTGTTGCATCCGTAGAATCATTTCGGGAATGGCCGTGTCGGCAAATCGCCCTGGAAATGCATCACACCCTGCGATTCAGGAAGCACGATGTGGGCGAGTGCCGCAATCTGATACCGGGGGTCATACAAGGTCAGTCCCACGCAGGATCCGACCAATTGCAATAGGTCTTTTCCAGTCAAGGAACCCGGAACCGATTCGTGTGGAGACGAAGTGCCCATGGCGGATCGAAATTCCCCGGTACGACTGCAGGAGCGAATTGGCTACTCGGCGCGTGCGACTACTTCCACCCTGGTTACCCGACCTCATTCCGGCAAGCACTCGGGCCAGGGGGGGCTCAGGCCAAAACATCCCGGATCACATGGCCGTGCACGTCGGTCAACCGGCGGTCGATCCCGTTATGGCGCCAAGTCAACCGAGTGTGGTCGATCCCCAGCAAATGGAGCATCGTGGCATGGATGTCGTACACTTCCGTCTGCTGACTGCGATCCAGAGGTTTATACCCCCATTGGTCGCTCGGACCGTAACTGGTCCCGCCTCGAACTCCGCCACCGCAGAGCCAATTGGTGAAGCAAAACGGATTGTGATCACGCCCCTTGCTTCCCTGAGTGGAAGGCATTCGCCCGAATTCGGTCGTCCACACGATCAGCGTGTCGTCCAGCAGGCCGCGCTGCTTCAGGTCTTGAATGAGCGCCGCGGCGCCCCGAGCCATTCCGCGAGCCAGGGGGCCATGATCCCGCTCCACGTCCTCATGCGAGTCCCAGTTGCGGCGGGGAAAGCCGTTGTCGTTTCCGGACCACACCTGGACGAAGCGGACGCCCCGCTCGAGAAGTCGCCGAGCGACCAGGCACTTGCGGCCGAAGTAGTCCATCTCTTCCACCGGATTAATATCGCTCGGGAATTGACTCAGGCCATGATCCAAACCATACATCCGCAGAATATGCGAGGGTTCGCCGGATAAATCCATCGCCTCGGGGGCCGCCAATTGCATCTTGGCCGCCAATTCATAACTGCGGATCCGTGCATCCAAGCGGCTATCTCCCTCGCGGTGCTGGGCATGTCGGCGGTTCAAATGTTCCAACAACGCAAGTCCATCCGCCTCACTGCCGGAATGAACAAAGTCGTTCGGAGGAGGAAAAAGATCGTTGATCGGCGTCTCCGCTCCAGGAAAAATCACGGTCCCCTGATGGACCGCGGGTAGAAAAGCCGAGTCCCAATTCTTGGGGCCGTTGGAAGCAAATCCTCGGTGATCCGGCAAGACGACGAAAGTGGGCAGATTGTCGTTCATGCTTCCCAGACCATAACTGACCCAGGATCCGGCCCCTGGGAAGCCCGGCGTCTGAAAACCGGTGGCTTGCAGGTAGGTGGCTGAACTGTGAACCCCCGTCTTGCCGACCATGTTATGCACAAAGGCCATGTCGTCGACACACGCACCCAGATCTTCCACGACGTCGCTGAGGTACTTTCCACATTCACCATGAGGCCGGAAGCGAAAGGGGGACTTCATCCAGGGGCCCAGGCCGTCTTGAAATGCCTCCACGTGCTCCCCGAAATCCGACTCTTCTCCATGATGCTTTTCCAACGCCGGCTTGTAGTCGAAGGTGTCGATATGGCTGGCGGCACCCGCCATGAATAGATGGACGACTCGGCGGGCCCTCGGCGGATGATGGATAATTTGCGCCGAACCGACAGATTCACCCGGCGCCTGTTCATTCCCCAGCAACCCATCGCTGGACAGAAGCGAGGCGAGCGCGATTCCACCCAATCCTCCGCCGCTTTGCCAAAGGAATTCGCGACGTGTCGGCAACATAGATTTGGACTCCCGTGATCGACCGCTTTCGAAGTCGCTTTAGTCGACGAAGACAAACTCGTTCAAATTCATGATCAACCGACAAAGGTTCCGCAGACCATGCTGTCCGGCATAGGCCGCCATCGCCTTCTGTTCGGCCTCGTCGGGCTGCCGGCCAATTGCTAGTTGAAATGCACGGTCCACCTGACTCGAAATGTCCCGTTCCTCCTGGCTGACCCGCTCGGCAAAGTGCCCCGCCATGGCCAGCATGAACGGATTATTCAACATCACCAAGGCTTGAAGTGCCGTAACTGTTTCATTGCGTTTTTCCACCTGCATCGACGGATCGGCACAGTCGAGCGTGGTCATGAACGGCTGCTGCTGCGACCGGACAACATACCGATAGATCGCTCGACGATGCGATTGAGGATCCTCGGGATCGTGTAGTTCATACCGGTAGTGGGGAGAATGCTCCGGCTTCTCAATCACAAAGTCCTGAAACCCGGGACCGAATTGTGTCCGATCCAACTTGCCCGCAATCTCCAGGACGGTGTCGCGAACCGCCTCTGCTTCCAGTCGGCGACGATTCATTCGCCACAGCCACTGGTTGCCGCGATCCGCTTCCACGCACTCCGGGCGTTCGGCCGAAGCCTGGCGGTAGGTCGCGCTGTTGCAAACCAAGCGATGCAAACGTTTGACCGACTGCTTCCCGTCACGTAGCTCCGAGGCGAGCCAATCGAGCAGTTCCGGATGAGTCGGCAACTCGCCCATTCGACCAAAATCGTTCGGTGAGTCGACGATCGCTTGCCCAAAGTGATATAGCCAAATGCGATTGGCCATGGAACGCCAAGTCAAGGGATGCTCCAAGTCGGTCAGCCAATGAGCGAGAGCGGCGCGACGTTCTCCTTCGTGATGCTCCTCTCCCAATTCAAAACGACTGGGCAAATGATCGATCGCCCGCAGCGTTCCCGGCGTTACCAAGTCACCAGGCTGGCTGACGTTGCCTCGGTGTAGCACTCGGATTTCGCGAGGCTGTCCCCCGGTTGCTCGGAAATTCCCCTGCGGTGAAAAGTCGGTATTGGCCGCAAACACCATCCGCGGCTCGGGTAAAGTGCCCCATTCCGCTTCCAGCTCGGAGCTTTGCGATTCAAGGCGAATCCATTCCGCTTGCTGCTCGGGGGTCAGAGCCGAATTGACCAGGGCATCGCGTCGCTTCTGTAGTTCCTCGAGCCGCTCGGCGGAGCGAGGATCCGCAGCCATCCCGACATAGTAGCCGTCCACCAAGTTCTGTTTGCGCCAACGCACGGGGGCTTCGATGGAATCGAGGGCCGTCACCGGCGCGCCGAATGCCAGGTTCTCGCCATCAGCCCCCAGAACCATCAACTCGGCCAGAGCCAAAATATAATCATTTTGCCGTGGAGCCAGCTTGGTTGCGGTGAAACGAACGTATCGAGCCAGTTGGCCGGAGAGCTGTCGTCTTTGAGGGGAAACTCCCGGATTGGGGACGTCATCGGATGTCTGATCCGTGACGATCTGGACTCCCGCGCGAAAATCCGGATCGTCCGACAGCTCAATGCGGTACCGAAGCGGGAATCCGAATCCGGCCCCGATATTGTTGAAGTCGTCATGGCAAGCGACGTAGATGATCTCCCCAATGGAGACCGTGTTCCCCAGGTCGACCTGGACCCATTTGGTCGTCTCCTGCTCGGCCGCAATCTGACTGTGATAGCCAAACTCGGGACGTTCCGCCGTCGCTTCGTTTCGTAGCTGCCCTATCTGATCATCAAGATCCGCGAGCCGCTTACCAACGCTCGCTTCGACTACTTCCTGGAGTCGCTGCCGAGCCTCTTGATTCTGCCGACGCTGCCGCGCCAGGGAACGGCGCCGCTCGGCCACGGTCATCTCGGCGTCATAAGGGCGGTCCGCTCGATCCACCGCCGCGAAGACCGCCTGCAGGGAATAGTAGTCCTCCTGCGTAATCGGGTCGAACTTGTGATGGTGGCAGCGGGCACATCCGATCGTCACGCTGTTGAAGGTCTCCATCGTCGTGCGAACCATGTCGTCCCGATCCAGGCTGCGGGCGATCTGGCCATCCAGTTTCGATTCCGGGACCTCCACGTGACTGATAAAGTCCCAGGGCCCTGCCGCGATGAATCCGGTCGCCACAATCCCATCTGGATGGTGTGGCAGAAGGACATCTCCCGCAATCTGCTCCCGAACGAACTGGCCGTAAGGCTTGTCGGCATTGAATGAGCGAATGACATAATCTCGGTACGGCCAGGCATGAGGACGGGGCTTGTCCTTGTCGTATCCGTGAGTGTCTCCGTAGTGAACCACATCCAGCCAGTGCCTCGCCCACCGCTCGCCATAATGTGGCGACTCGAGAAGTCGATCGATCAGCCGTTCGTAAGCCCGGTCGTCCGGATCATGCACGAAGTTGGCAATCTCCTCGGGAGTTGGAGGCAGCCCCAGCAGATCAAAGTAAAGTCGTCGAATCAGCGTGACTCGATCAGCCGTGGGAGAGGGCGTGAGGCCTTGCTCCAACATCTTCTCCAGCACGAAGGCATCCACGGGCGTTCTCACCCATTCGGCATGCTCGCGGGCGATCGAATGAATATTTGGAACCTCGGGACGCCGCAGTGGTTGCAGTGACCACCAGTCGGTGTCCCGAACCTGGGCGACATCAAGCCGATCGGTATCGGGCCACTCGGCGTCGGCGGCGATCCATCGACGGAGTATATCGACCTCCTCGCTCGACAAGGGGTCGGCCCCCTTGGGCATTTCGGCCTGCCCCTCCCTCGGCGTCACCAAGTCAATTAAGTAACTGGAATCAACATCGCCCGGAAAGATCACTTCCCCACTGTCACCGCCGCGGAGGGCCGAGTCTCGCTGGGAAAGCGACAGGCCCCCCTTCGGATCCTGATCGTTATGGCAAGAGAGACATCGGCGTTCGAGAATCGGGGTAATTTGTTCGCGGAACAAGGTGGCCGAGCCTTCGTTCGGGTCGGCCGAGTTGACAGCAGCAGCCTCTTCGGCCCGGACCTCCGAATACTCGTCGCTGTTCACGAAGCGACAGATTAGGGCCGAAAGCACCAATGCGACCCAAGTTGCAGTTCTCCCGCGCGGCAATCTCGCCATCATCTCTCCTCAGTACCTCTGCTCAGAACCTCTTCTCAGCATCTCTTCGCGAGGCCTCCCCTTAGATCCTTCTTCCTCAATTCCTCTTCCTCCACCAATGGGCCTCGGAGGGCTACACCGTCGAAGGCCACCAGTCCTTCACCCCGCTCGACTTACTTCGGCGATTGCGGCCGACACCGATCCCCTTGACGATACCATGCCGCGGCCCCTCGGGACAGCATCACGCGACAACGGTTCGCGGGCGAGCCCCGACGAATCGGCTTGGGCCATCTTATGCCGCTCGAGTCGCTCGACCGCTCGAGGACTGGGAGGCGAAATATGAACCTCGAGCAGCTACAATTCACGGGGGGTTCTGGATGTCATCGCAGGGCGGATCTCGATTCCGCAAAGGGAACAACGTCATGGCGACAGCTCGATTTCTCTCCACCGACGTGTTTCGTCCTCCCGTTGCACGAACCGAATCGCCACTTTCCGGTCCTTTTGTCTCCTTCCCCACCCGAGGACGTGTTCATGTATGTCCGTTCGGGCGGGGGATCTGGCGAGGCAGGTCGTCCGAAAGATTCCGTGACAGGGTGGCCTATCTCGGAGTCCTTGTGGCGATTTGGCTCCTCGGAACGGCCCTGACCCCGAACATGGTCATGGCCGAGCCTGCAACCGACGAGCTGGAGGCGAGCGAGATACATGTCGATTTTGACCAGTCGGTTGCGCCGCTGCTCAGCAAATACTGTTTGGAGTGCCATCGGGGACCTCAGGGAGAAGGAGGGTTGGACC
>JBJHCD010000207.1:0-8345 GCA_050485845.1 Pirellulaceae bacterium
ATGGGGGAGCGGACCACTTCTATCGCTGTATCGTGGCGGTTCGTGAGCGAACGGGGGCTTCGGTCGAGGTGCTGACGCCCGACTTTCTCCATAATCATGCCGCCTTGGATCGTGTCATCGAAGCGGCTCCCGAAGTATTTAATCACAACACGGAGACGGTTCCTCGCCTGTACCGAAAGGTCCGGGGTCCCAAGTCCGATTACCGCTGGACGCTGGAGTTGCTTCGCTATGTCAAGCAGCAAAATCCAGCCATCAAGACCAAGAGCGGTCTGATGCTCGGCATGGGCGAGACGCACGAAGAGTTGTTCGAGGTGTTGGCCGATCTGCGAGACCATGGCTGCGATTTCCTCACCCTCGGACAGTACCTCCAACCGGGCCCCGGCTACCTTCCCGTGGCCCGATATGTCCCTCCCGAGGAATTCGCGGAACTGGGGAAGGGGGCCGAGCAGCTTGGATTCCATCAAGTCGCCAGCGGCCCCTTCGTCCGCAGCAGTTACCACGCCCGCGAAATGGCGGAAGCTTACTGACCGGTCTCAGCCATGGATAATCCGGAAAATCCCGCTCGCCTTATTCCCTTTCAGCTTCCTGATTTGGGCTTGGGGGAGGAGCCGATTGTGGCCACGGTTTGGTTCGCCAAAGCCGGCGAGGGAGTAATTGAGGGGGACCGGCTACTGGAGATCATGGTGGGAGATGCCACGATTGATCTCCCTTCCCCCGCCACGGGGACGCTGGCAGAGCGGTCGGTCAGAGAGGACGAGCGACTCGAATCCGGTCAAGTTCTGGGTTATGTTAGGGCTGCGGCCGACCACCACTACCCTTGAACTGACCTCCTTGCCCGGAGTGACCGGATGCCTTCCCTCTTCCTCGATTCGCCCTCTTCCCACCCCCATCACGCGTTTCAACCGCTTCAAGCTCTCCTCCAAGTCCTCCTGATCGGCTTCCCCTTGGTCTTCTCTCTAACCTGCATCCAGCCTCGGCAGAGCGTGGGCGACGAGCTATTAGTCTTCGTCTCTTCCTTTGCGGCGGGCGAAGAGGGAGCGATTCATGGCCTGACGTTCGACTCGTCGACCGGGAACGTTCAGCCCGGCGCTCGGATGGCCGATGTCGAGCACCCATTTTTCCTGGCCCTCTCCCCGAACCGCCGCTTCCTCTATTCCATCCACGCCCCAGGACAATTCAGCGGAGAAAATGACGAGTTCGTGTCAGCCTTTGAATTGGTGGGACCTTCGGGCGAGCTGAAGCTGCTGAACCGGGAGTCGACTCGAGGAAAGGCAGCCTGCTACTTGGATGTCGATGCAACGGGGCGAGCGGCGCTGGTGGCCAACTACACCACGGGGAGCGTGGCCTCCCTCCCGATTCAGGAGGACGGATCGCTCGGTGAGATCGCTTCCTACTTTCAGCACGAAGGGTCCAGCGTTCGCGAGGATCGCCAGTCCGGGCCACACGCTCACTGCTTTGTGATCAGTCCCGACAATCGATTCGCCCTGGCCGCCGACCTGGGACTCGATCAAGTCCTGAACTATCGACTGGACCCCGACTCTGCTCGATTGGAGCCGGCCCCGCAGCCTTTCGTGCGCACTCTCCCCGGCGCGGGACCCCGTCACTTGGTGTTTCACCCCAGCGGTAAGCAGGTCTATGTGATCAACGAGCTGGCGAATTCGGTGACCTGGTTCAACTATCTTCCGGAGACCGGAACATTGATCGAGCGGGAAACGGTCACGACCCTCCCGGAGGATTTTGACGGAGTCAGCTACTGTGCCGATCTCAAGATCACGCCCGATGGCAAGTTTCTCTACGGCACCAACCGAGGCCATGACAGCCTGGCGACCTATCGAATCGAGGACTCGGGTCGGCTCGTTCCCCTGGCGATTGTCCCGAGCCGAGGGCGAGGACCGCAGAATCTGGCCATCACGCCGGACGGAAAGTGGCTGCTTTGCGCCAACATGCCGGGCAACAACCTGGCCATCTTCCAGATCGACCCGCGGGATGGCACCATCACACCGCACGGCCAGCCACTGGAAATCCCCAGCCCCTCCTGCATCCTGATCCCCTGACCAGGCGATGGTCTGCATCCCGGCCGCTCGGAATCGCGGATCGCGGATCCCACCTTGGGCTTAGGTCGGTTGAACCGGCGGTCGGAAGCCCCGCCATTCATCGCGTCATGTTGGACTTGGCGGGTCTGGCTGCTGCCAGGCACTCATTCCCCCATCGACCAACAGCATCTGGCCGTGGACATGCCAGGCCGCGTCGCTGACCAAAAAGGCAGCGGCCTCGCCACAGACTTCCGGGCCCGGAACCTGACCGTTGGGAGTATGCAGCTCCATCCAACGCCGAGCCTCCGGGTCCGCCAGCGCGGGTGCGGTGAGGGGAGTTTCGAAGAGGCCGGGGGCCAGTCCGTTGACCCGAATTCCCTGGGGAGCCAACGAAACGCACAGCGTCTTGACCATCATCTCCACCGCCCCCTTCGACGTGTCATACGCCGCGTGTGTCGATTCGGCCAGGCGTCCGTTGATGGAACCGATCAACAGGACTCGGCCCAAGATGCCTCGCTGTACCCAATGGCGAGCATACCGCTGCGTCAAGAAGAAATAGGCATACACGTTCAGCCGCATGGTGCGATCAAACGTCTCGTAATCCAAATCCAAGAACGAACGGCCCGCCTCGAAATAGCTTCCCGCGTTATTCACCAGGATGTCGATATCCGGCAGCACCTCCTGAGCGGACGCGAATAACTGATCCACCGCCGGTTCTGTCTCTCCCGCCAAATCGCCCGCTAACAACTCGGCTCGCACACCCGCCTGCTGACAGAGATCTTGAGTTTCCCGCGCCGCTTGGTCGATACGCAGGCCATGCAGCACAAGGTCCGCGCCGGCTCGAGCCAACGCCAGCGCGATCGCTCGCCCCACTCCCTGTGTTCCCCCCGTCACCAACGCTCGATGGCCTCGCAAATCAATCATGCTCGATTTCTCATCCGTTCAGCAGCGTCACTCATTGCAACCAAGACTTTGACCAAGGTCGGCCGATCCTCCGTCCAACTTCCGCCGACCTTTCACCGTTCTTTCACCATTCCTTAAGCGCTATCTCCACGTTCTTTCAACGACCGTCCGTCCTTGCGTCCTTCCTCACGATCGCAACTCGAGGTCGCCCCACAAACTGGGATCGGACTGGATCGGAATTTCCGTGGAAGCGGTAAAGGACTGCAGACCCAAGCGGGCATTGGAGATCAGGTACTGAAATCCCAGCTTGGGATGCTCGGCCGGATCATAACCGGTCAGCCCCTCGGCCAAAATCGCCCCCATAAAAGAATACCCCTGCGGGCTTCGCCCACGGACTTCCGCCAGAACCGACTCGCGGGGAGGCGGTTTCGGCAACTCGCGAGCCTGGCGGATCGGGGGAAACATCACCTGGGGGACGAGCTTTTGATTTTGCGTTCCGAAAGGGTACATCACGAACCAATGGCAAAACCGAGAGGCTCGATGCACATTGTGCGTCGCTCGCGTGTCGATCAGAAGCTGAATAACGTCCTCCCCTTGTTGCGGAAGAAACGCCTGCTCATCCCCGCGCAGGTCAACCTGGAAGACCAACTCCTGGGCGTTCCATCCCATGCGGACTTCCGCGAATGGCCTTCCCTCCTCGAGTGCCCCGAAGCAAGGGATTCGATGGCCGGCCGACAACCCGTCACGCCGCCATTCGTCGGGCTCGACGTGCAGACAGGGAACCGCGAATTGAAACAGCAGAGTGGAAGGGAGCGAGGCGAGTGGTGATTCCGCCATGAACGGATCTCGTTATGGGGCGACACGAGGCAACAGAAAAAAGAGCACGAACGAAACGAGCAGGGGAAAAAAGCGAGAACAAAAGCAAGGACTGCCAGATTCGGTAGTAGCAAGATCCACACAATGCACGAAAAAGGGGGAAGCGTCACCGCTTCCCCCTCGAGGACATTACCCTCGAAGACACTGCTCTCGAAGACATTGTCCGGTGGAACAACACGGATCGGCGTCAACCAACCCATTGCCCCTGGAGCCGATTTCGGACCATCCACGGTCGATTCGACACCTTCCACCACGGACTGCTTTCAGCCACTTATTCCTTCTCGGCGAACTGCTCGGCCAGAAGTCGATTCAATTCCTCACCACGCGCTTCGGTCGAGATCACTTTCCCTTCCCGGTCAATCAGCACCATGAAAGGAATCGCATTGACGCCGTATTCAACGGCGGCCGAGTGTTGACCTTCGTTCTCGTAGAGAGTAATCCAAGGGACGTCCGTCTCAGCCAGATACTGGTCCAAAGCCCCGCGATCTTGATCCAAGCTGATTCCGACGACCTCGAATCCCTGATCCTTGTATTTTTCATAAGCGGCCGTGATGTTCGGAAATTCCGCTTTGCAAGGCCCACACCAAGTCGCCCAGAAATCGACCAGTACCACCTTCCCCTCCAGCGACTTCAAGTCGAATGGCTCTCCCTCGACCGTCGGCCCCTGAATCGTCATCGTGTTGCCAACCAGGTTATATCGCTTGGCGGATCCGAGCATCCGCTGCCCGAATTCGGCCACATTCTCGTTCTCGTGTTTCTTCAGCATGTTGCCGAACGTTTCCAAAGCCTTCCCAGCCAGTGGACTGTTGATCTGCTCGAGGGTCTGGGCCGTCTGCACCGCGACTCCCAAATCGCTGAACGGCAACTGTTCCCGCTTGTTCAGGAACGCGACGACTTCGTCGAGCAACTTGGACTGGTCTTCCTCCTCCAACTGCGGCAGAGAGAGCACGCGGATCTGAAGCAATGTCCGCTCACCCGTCCGATAGGCGTCGGACTCCTTGTCTTTTTCCAGCTCAATCAATCGCTCCGACGCCCCCTGCAGGGCTGGAATCGCCTTTTGGCTATGGCTGATGGCCTCTTCCTGCGTCTGTGGCTGGAACTCGGCTACCCGATCGATGAACTGCACCAGGGCCCCCACGTCGTCTCCCTGTGGAATCACATACATGTCCTCGGCGGCCTGCGCGGGTTGCGCGGGCTCGATTTGGAGGCCCGGAGCAGCCTCTTGAGCGGAAACAAGAGCACTTGTCGCGGCTCCAAATGCCAGACTTACGAAAAGCCCCGCCAGGGCGGCAGGGTGAGCGAACACCTTCAAACGGGTCATGGTGGCTCCTTCGATTGAGCACGTGTTTTTGCGGATTGGACCTGTCACTCTCCCTCCAGTGTATCAAGTCAGAATCCCGCGGTGTACCGCCAATCGGACGCGAGCACCCCCCATAGATGGCCTATCGACGCTCGTCCGTCCGATTCGAGGCCTGTTCGTTGCGATGAAGTCCGCCTCATCGAAGCGTCATTGATACCTCGATACTTCACTGATACCTCATCGAAGCGTCATGGATGATTCATGGATGATTCATGGAGCTTCCGCGATGCCGCATCATGCCACGTCCGGCAATTTGTGAAACCGAGCGATAATGTCCCAAGCCTCTTGGGGGCAATCGGCAAACTGAATCAAGTCCAAGTGTTCGTCGGAGATGACCCCTTCATCGGCGAGAAACTGAAAGTCGATTACCTTGTTCCAATACGATGGACCATACAAGACGATGGGGATCCGCTGCATCCGCTCGGTTTGTCGCAGCGTCAGTGCGTCAAACAACTCGTCCAGGGTACCGAACCCACCGGGAAAGATGACCAAGGCCTTGGCCCGGAGGAGAAAATGCATTTTCCGAAGGGCGAAGTAATGGAACTGAAAGCAGAGTTCGGGGGTGATGTAAGGATTCGGCTCCTGCTCGGCAGGGAGGGTGATATTCAGTCCGGCTGACTTGGCCTGCACGTCAAAGGCACCTCGGTTGGCCGCTTCCATGATTCCAGGTCCCCCGCCCGTCACGACGACGAAGTCGCAGTAGCCGTTCCGCTGGCAGGTACTGGAAACGATCTGGCCGAACTCCCGCGCCGCTTGATAGTAGCAGGCCTTGGCGAGGATCCGTTCGGCTCGCTGGACCATTCTCTGTCGCCGAGGATCCTTGGGATCCTCGGCCAGACTCGCTTGAGCGGCAACCAGTCGCTGGCGGGCTTCCGGTTCGTCCACCACCTGAGTTCCCCCGAAAACAACGATGGTGGAGGCCACTTTTTCTTCCGTGAATGTCATTTCCGGCTTCAGCAACTCCAACTGAAGTCGAATCGGGCGGAGTTCGGGCCGAGCGAGAAACTCGGTGTCCATCTCCGCCAACCGGTATGTCGGCGACTGCTGAATCGCCCGCATCAGACGGGAAAGATCCTCTTCCGACTTCTCCTCGACACCCCCGGATGCCCCCGCAACTCGTTCGCCTTCCGACATGCGTCACTCCTTTCACAAAACTTGCTGACTACCGCGCGAAATGCAGTCTCCCTCGGTCTCTCTCGCTCGCTCTCGGTCCGGTCACACCAACACGCCCCGATACACCCCGACAATCCCCGACAAACCCACGGATTGGCCCGGACAGACCTTCAGTCTCTCGACTGCAGGATACTATAGATAGCGAGCGATCGGGCCCCCCTTCGCGGCCAACGCATCGATCCGCTTCGTGGCCTCGGGGGACTCCAGCAAGGGAGGGGAATGGCGAGGCTTGATTCGCGCGTCAATCACCAGCGATCCGTGGCAACCCCAGTGCTTCTGTTCCATAAAGGACTCGATCCCATCAATGTCCGCCGCGGGGTTGCTGCGAGTGAAAACGACCCAGAGAAAATTATCCAGACTCTTCGCGGTGAATTCGCTGTCATCCACCAAGACGATCAGGGGAAAGGTGGAAATCGAGTCCTTTCGAGAGAACGAACGACAGAATTCCGTCATCTGCCGCTTTCCCTCTTCTTCACCGGCATAGCGAGGCCCCGCCACCGCCAACACGCCCGGAATACAGATGCCTGGATCGCGAAAACCCTCGGGAAGCCGCATGCCAGCGGGAAGCTGATCGGGAAGGGTGCGTCGAGGCGAGCCGACGGCCGCCATGACCACTTTCGAACCCTGATTCAATCCATGGCCCGTATAGTCGAGCGTATCGATCGTCGTCCGAGTCTGAAAGTGAAGATCCCGGCTCCAATCCACCCGCTGCAGCAGGTGCCGAAAAAACGCGCCGATATCGTGAATGTCCAGTTGCGGGGCGTCATCCTGATTGACAATCAACAAGTACTTGGCCAGCGACAATTGCCCTTGTCCGAGAATGGCATTCGCCTGAGTCAACAATTCCTGAGGCGATTCCAATTGAGCATAGGGGGTGTAACGCTCACTTCCGATTGCCAGCAGCAAGGGATGAACTCCCGCCGCGTCCACGGCGTGAACGGCATGAACTCCGGGAATCACCGAGGGAATCACCGGACCGGTGATCTCATGAATCAATTCACCGAACGTCGTGTCCTCCTGGGGTGGACGCCCCACCACGGTAAAGGGCCAAATCGCTCCCGGTCGATGCGTGACGCGATCAACTCGGAGCACGGGAAAATCGTGCACCAGGCTGTAATAGCCCAGATGGTCGCCAAACGGTCCCTCCGGCAGCTTCTTGTCCGGGTCGACCACGCCCGAAATGCAGAAGTCGGCCTCGGCGTATACCGGCAACTCCCCTTTCGCTCCCGCCATCGGAATACGATGTCCCGCCAAGGCCCCGGCAAAAGTCAACTCGGACATCCCTTCGGGCAGGGGCATGACCGCCGAGACGGTCATCGAAGGTGTTCCGCCGACGAAGATGTTCACGCGAAAAGGCTTCCTCTGTCGAATCGCCGCTTGATGATGAACGCCGATCCCGCGATGGATCTGATAGTGCAGGCCTATTTCCCGATCCGTCTGGTACTGGTTTCCAGAAAGCTGCACACGGTACATTCCCAGATTGGAGCGCATCAGCCCCGGCTGCTCGACATTTTCCGAATAGACCTGGGGGAGCGTGATGAACGGGCCTCCGTCGTTGGGCCAGGATTGAATCGCCGGAAGATCGGAGATTCGAACCGAGTGTTGCAGCGAGGGCCCCCGGCGACACCGTCGCGGTGCCATGGCCGCCGCCAGCCATGGGGCTTTCCAGTATCGCCATGGTCGCTTCGCGGCACTAGAAGGATCGATCTTCAGCTCGATCAACCGACGAACCCCTTCCAGCGTGTCGCGAAAAAGGAATCGGGCTCGATCGAGAGTCCCGAATAAATTGGCCAGCACGGGAAACCGGCACCCTTTCACTCGAGTCATCAGCACGGCCGGTGACTCGCTCAAGTACAACCGCCGCTGAATCTCCGCCACCTCGAGATAGGGGTCCACTTCGTCGTCCAGCCGAATGAGCCGACCATGCTGTTCCAGCTCCTGGACAGCCTGCTGAAGATTTCGAAATCCCATCGACCGACTTAAACGCCCGGTAATGGTCC
>JBJHCD010000208.1:0-8340 GCA_050485845.1 Pirellulaceae bacterium
GAATAAATCCCAATTCACCCTTGACGAAGCCACTCAGATGTCTACTGACGTGCGGGTTTCGGCGTGATCCGCAGGGCGGTGGGGGGAGATTTTCGGAGTAGTAGTAGGAATTGCAGAATGCAAATTGCGAGCACAGACGCCGAGTCCGCATTTGTTCGTCATATTCTTCAATTTGCATTTACTAGTTCGCAATTTGCAATGTCGGGCGATTGGACGCGGTTTGGATGATGTCGTACCGGCCGTGATGTTCGCCAAAAGGCTGAAGCAATGTGCGCAAAGACCAGACCGTGAACCTGGGACTGCCACATCTCCATCTAACAAATCTCACACTCCTCACATCCCCGAACCCCAAACTCAACCGGGCTGGTCCATGATGTCAATTGCCTCTTGCAGCACTTCCGTCAGACTGCCCACCTGTCGCAGTGGCTGAACCAGACGAGGATGGACGAATATGCGGACCTGTTTGACAAAGTCGTCGAACTGACGTCGCGCCAAGGTTTGCACGACCGGCGAGACTTCCTCAAGGAGCCGGTACTTATGCTCTTTCGGGTAATGGATTTGGACGTGAAACTGGACCTCGAGTTTCATCGGAGGAGCGTCGAAGAGGACTTCATGCGGTGCCACTCGACAACCAATCCGGCGGCTCAGCAGGTTCGCCAACTGCTCGGCACAACCGACCAGCCAGGGATAGGGGCGGTGAGCCAGTTTGCGGTACAGGGCCTGCTGCTCGAGGAAGCTGAATTGAGCGAGCCGTTTGTAGAGTCGCCGAGTGGTACCGAAGAGCCCCTCGCACAATTCGCCGGCAGCCCCTCCCGATCCGGCGGTTTGCATTTGCCGAATCATCTCCTGCTCGGTCATGCGGAACAACGCATCCAAGTCGAGGTCGGTGTGCAGAAGGTAGAAGGCTCGCTGCAGCATGGCGGTGGCCGAACGAACCGCGTGGTGCCAATAGACCTCGCTGAACATGACGTATCGGGCGAAGACCATCATCTCGGCGGCCGTCTTCCCTTTGTCGCGAATCGCCAATCCGTCGCCCAACTCGTTAAGACAGAGGCTGCCGATCAGTCGTTCTTCGTCGAAGTTTCTTCCATAGGGAACACCGGCGTGCAGGCTATCGCGGCTCAGGTAATCCATCTTGTCTATGTCGATGGGGCCCGACAGGATGCTCTGCAGGATCTTGGCCGTGGTTCCGGGCGGCTTTTCCGAAAGGAGCGCCACGACCTCGCGAGGCTGGATTCCCCAATCGTCCCGCAGGGCATCCGCCACTTCCCCTTCCAAGATAAAGCTGTTGGCGAACAGTTCGTGCTCGGGGACGCCGGGCAGCCGGATATCCTCGATCGGATGGCAGAAGGGCCAATGCCCCAGGTCGTGCAGCAAGGCGGCCACGATCAGCAGTTCCGCGTCGGGCCGCTGGACCCGTTCACAAAATCGCTCGTCGGTCGATAGCTGCCGGAGGTAGCGGAGCGCCAAGCGATACACCCCCAGGGAGTGCTCGAACCGCGTGTGATGGGCGGCCGGGTAGACGAGCGAGACGAGCCCGAGTTGGCTGATCCGAGCGAGTCGCCGAAATTCCGCCGTATCGATGATCTGCTTGACGCGGGGCGTGATAGGGACATCCTGCCGGTCGGGGATGCGAATGATTTGCCGGCGGGCATCGAGTCCCTGAAGCTCGGGAATCTCCAGCAGTGAATTCATGGGGCCTCAAACGCAAGGGGAGTCCACCAGGAAGTTGTCGCCGGCGCTCAATAGGCGGAAAGGCCCATGATCAGCCGCAGCACGACCGTGACCAGCAAGTAAAGTCCGTAGTGGATGGCCCCGCTGCCGTAGTCAATATCGAAGGTTACAAAGGCCAATCCCGCCCCGCCGGCAAACAAGGGAACCACCAGCACCGCCATCTGGAAGATTTCCAAAGGCTCCCCCTCGTTCACATAAAAAACCACGATGGCGTAAACTCCCCACAGCAGGGCATAGCACAATCCACAAATCAGACTGCGTACCAGGACCGCCGTTCCTCGATACGGTTCCAATTCGTCATCCCGTAGGAACGTGTACCCGGCCAATGCCAAGGGAGGGCCGAGCACTGCCGCGCCGAGCCCGAGGAACCACATGGGGACATCTCCCCCGTAACCTCGCATGAAGACGGCAATCAACAGGACCGTCAGGGCCGCGCCACCGATTCCCACGGCCACGGTCGGGTTGAACGTCGTCTCCTGCCGGAAGATCGGCTTTAAGACCGCTCGTCCCTGGGAATCCTTGGGGCCGAATCCCTCCGGTGCGTGGACGACGACTTCGTCCGACTTCTGGGGAATCTGAATGGTTGCCTTGCAGGCAGGACAAGGTCCTTTCTGTCCGGCAAATTTATCGCTGACAGAGAACCGTTTGTGACAGCCGGGACAGATTACGCTGATCGCCATGGGTCAATTACTTCCTCGCGGGATCGGATAGTCCGGCCCCTAATGTGCCACAAATCCGGCGATCGTCAACTGGGTGAACTACGGTGGGTGAACTACGGTGGGTGAACTACGGACCCACCGCCTCCAGGGGCTGGAGTCGCACATAGTCCAGTCCAAACATGTGCGAGGGAACTGCCTGGGGGTGTCTCCCCACGATTCTTACCGACAGAACGTGTTCGCCCGCCGTCAACCGTCTCGGTTCGAACGACAGCACGCCCGTGGTGATCACGTCGGGCGAGTTGAAGAGGTCGATCGGGCTCCCCAATTCCACATCGTTCAGCAGCAACTGCACAATGCCGTAGTCGCGTGCTCGAGTCATCACGACTTCCAGTTCATAGATTCCGGTCTCCTCCACCTTCAGCTCAAGGTCCAGTTGGTCGCCGGGCTGAGCCCCCGTCCACCACAATTGCTGGTTGCCGCTCCAGCGATCCTGATTGAAGTTCCCCATGGCCTGGCTCCCCGTGTCGCCGGCGGTCGTGGAGATCACGCGCAACGATTCACCCTCCATGGCTTGGGGGACCGTTCCCGTTTCGGGATTGATCGGAGGGGAGGGACCACGCGGAGGAACTTGCGTGGGACTGCCGAGATACGCCACCAGGTTCAATACCTCCTCGGGGCTCAAGTTGTCCAGCAATCCTTCAGGCATCAGCGAGAGGTTCGACAACTGCCGGTCTTCAATGTCCTCCTTGGCCACCACGACGGTATCGTTGATCGTTCGAATGGTCACGGCGCTATCGGATTCACCTTGAACCAATCCCGAGACAACTCGACCATCCACCGTGTTGAGCACGGTCATCCGATAGTCGTTCCCCACGACGGCACTTGGGTCGACGATGTTTTCGAGAATGTAATCCAAGTCCGCTCGATTCGAACCGGTGATGTCCGGTCCAATCTCTTCCCCCGCTCCGAACAGCCGGTGGCAGGAGGCACAGGTCTTGTCAAAGATGGCTCGGCCCCGCCCCAAGTCCGCGCGCCGCAGCCGACTGGGAGTCAAGAGGGTGCGATACTGGTCAATCTGCTGCTGTTTGTCCTCGGAGGCCGAGCGGAACTCGCCCCAGACCTCCTTCAAACGATCAGCCAGGGCATCGTCGCGGAGTGCGAGGATTTGACGAACGTGGTAGGCGTGCAGATCGGTCCGAGGGATCGACTGCCGGGCGACCGCCTCCAGAAGCCGGCGAGCGTAGGCGGGCCGGGCCGCTAGAGTGCCCACGGCATCGCGGCGCTCCTCGCGACTCAACTGGTCATAAACGTTCAGCAGCGCCGTGGGAGTTTCCGGATGATCCAAGCCCTCCAGGGCTCGAATGGCGGCTCCACGGAGTTCGGCGGTGCCGAGTGCCACTTGCAGGGCGGGGGCCGCTTGGCGATCTCGTCCTCGGACGAGAATTTCCATGGCCTGTTGCCGTTGGTCCAGTGGTGCCGAAGCCGTCGCCAAAGTCTCACGCATCTTGGGGAAGATTCGCTGATCACCCAGAATCACGGCCACCTGATCCGCCAGATCTCGAATGTCCGCTCGAGGGCTCTCCTGCAGGGTGGCGTAAGCGGACTTCCACGAGTCCGGCATCGGTATGTTGACTCGTCCCTCGAAGGCCCGCAGCATCTGGCGGATCATCTCCTGCTGACGCTCTCCATCCGCTGTCCTGGCCAAGTGGGCGGTCAGCACTTCATGCAACTCGGGCTCGGCTGCCATGCGCCGATAGATTGAGCGGCGTAGAAAGGGAATTTCGGTGAAGGCCGCCAGCCGCAGGAGCCTCGCTGGGTCGAGCTCGGCCAGTGGCTCGATGCCGTACCAGTACATGGCAGGCAGATTGTGGTCGTCCGCGTCGCTGCCATGTGAGATCATTAGGCCGAGGGCGATATCCCACCGCCGTTCCGGCGCAATCCGCTGCAGCGCGGAAGCGAGATAGAGCCTTACGACTGGAGAGGAATCTTCCCGGGCGAGTTCGGCCAATTTCGTGAGTACTCGGTCCGAAACCTCTCGATCTTCCAGTTCGAGTTGAATTGCCCAGGCACGAACGTACGGCTCGGAGTCGTCCAGAAGCCGCAGCGTCTCGGACTCGTCCAACCCCGCCGCTGCATGGAGCGTCCAGAGGGCCCGCAACCGCTGGGCCACCGGCCTCGATTCGCCGATGACCTTGACCAATTGCTCTCGATCTTGCGGCTCGAGTCCCCGGTGCTGCAGAATTCGCCGAGCGATCCGGACATACCAGTCATTGGGATGCGACTGTAAATCAATCAATTCGGAATTGGTGAGTCTTTCCAAGTCGACTTCGACTCGAGTCGGCTCGCCATGACTAACGCGGTAGATCCGCCCGTTTGAGCGATCCCAGATCTCCGGGTTGACTCGGTGGCAGGCATTGCGATCGTACCAATCAATCAAATAAACCGTGCCATCGGCGCCATACCGGAGGTTGATCCCTCGAAACCATTTGTCGTTGGCCATCACCAGATCTTGGCCATGACGGCCGATGTAACCCGACCCGTTCGGTTCCAGAATGTCTTGGTTCACTCGGTTTCCATGGATGTTGTTCATGAAAATCCGGTTCCGATACTGCTCGGGCCAATTATCTCCCAGGTAGATCATGGCCCCGCAGTGCGCGTGACCTCCTCCGGCATCGGACGTTCCCTGGTCGAGATCGGGTTCGTGTCCCCACCAGGCGTGATCGCGAATGTCCCCTTCGTAATGGACGTGGTCGGCGATGGTCTTGATGTCGTCGTAGGTATGGGCCTGGAAGTGCTGGCCCGCCTGTCGATGATATCGGCCTCCCTGAATCATGTGAAACAGGTGAGGAATCACGCAGGCGGTGGCGAAGGCCTGGCCTTCATCGTTGAAATCGACGCCCCAGGGATTACTGGTTCCCCAGGCAAAGACTTCAAACTGATGCCGCCGGGGATGGAACCGCCAGATTCCCGCATTCAAGGGAACTCGATCTTCATCCGGCGTCCCCGGCTTGCCGACTCGCGAATGCGTGAAGACACCGTGGCAACCGTACAGCCAACCGTCGGGTCCCCAGATGAAGCCATTGAGCGTTTCGTGAGTATCTTGGTAGCCGAATCCGTCCAGCAGGACTTCCGGCGGTCCATCGGGGACATCGTCGCCGTCGCGGTCGGGAATGAACAGCAGATACGGAGCGGCCCCGACCCAGACGCCGCCGAAGCCGACTTCCAGTCCACTAACCAAATTCAGTCCCTCAATGAAGACCTTGGAGGAGTCGAAGACTCCATCCCCGGTGGTATCCTCGAAAATCAGGATCTTGTCGACTCCTTCTCCTTCGGGGGCACGAGTTGGATAGGTGTGAGCTTCGGCGACCCACAGACGGTTGCGGTGGTCGAACGCCATGGCGACCGGCTGGTGGATCTGAGGTTCACCCGCCGCCAACTGCACGCGAAAGCCGGGCACGGTGGTCATGCGATTGGCTGCCTCGTCGGGTGCCAGGCCCGCGGCGAGCGGCTGATAGGGCTGGGGTTGAGCGGCTTCCCAGGTCGCCTTGTCGACTTCTCGCGTCTGGTGCAGAAGGACATGGGCTCCCTTCATCCCTCCGACAACAATGTCGGGAAGGCCATTGCCATTGACGTCGCCGACGGTCAACTGACGTCCAATTCCCGACTCATCGTCCAATTGGTAGGGAATCCAGTCCACTCCTTCTTCGGTCCGCTGCAATTTGAACCAATAGACGACAGCCCCCGCATCCCAGAGGGGACTTTGCATGTGGTGCGACCAGTAAGTCTTTCCGGTCACGATATCCTTAAGTCCGTCGCCATCCATGTCGACGAGCGCCAGGCTGTGTAATTCCGTGAACAGCACTCCGTAAGGATTATCTTCGGGTTTTTCTCCCATGATACGATGTTCGCGGAAGGTGATTCGGTCGCCGTCGCGAATCTGCTCGAACCAGGCCAAGCCATAGTCATGGGCGGTCAAGCTGGTAATGACGTCGTTCAGCCCGTTTCCATTGACGTCGTAAGCGACCATGTCCGCCCCGCCACGAGCGGTGAACTGAAACCGGTGAAAAGGCCAGTTCCCCCCAGACTCAATCTCTTCGGGCTGCTGAAACCACCCATCCTTCATCAGGACATCCAGTCGCCCATCCCCATCGATATCGCCCACTCCCAGGCCATGCATGAAGGGGCTGTCCGTCACTTTGTCTGAAATGGCATGAAACTGCCACGGCTCAAAGGGACGCTCCGGATCGTAGGTGGAGTAGCCGAACTTCCCTCCCGACATGCAAACCAAGGCCGGCTGATCGGCGTCAATCAAGGGGAGAAACTGAGGCGATTCATTGGCGACGGAGTCCAGGACCTGGTGCCGAGTCCAATGTTGATCAAGCCCCGAATCGGTCGGGTTCTCATAAACGTAGGCGGGCGTTCCCGGAAATCCGACCACGAGAACGTCGTTCCAGCCGTTGCCGTTGAAATCGTGTACCCAGCAGAAGAAGTGGTCCGCATACGCCTGGCGAGGCTGAGCGACTGGGGGAAAGATCTCGTGCTTCTTCTCAAAATCGGGGCCCTCGAACCAATAGGGACCGTACACGACGTCCGGAATTCCATCGCCGTTGATGTCCCCGAAATTGGCTCCTTCCGAGTAATAGACGTCGGTTAGTTGTTGGCGTTGGAACGAGTGCAAGACGTAAGGCCCCTCTTCGCCTACCTCCGCATCGTCATGGGCCGCGGCCTGGGTCGTTGCCAGGGCCGCCAGGATGAAGGAGCCCATGATCCGAAGGAGGAGCCCTTCAATCCGATGGGTACGCGGACGCTTCACGCCGAATCGTCGATTGCCAAAATGTGCCTGGGCCTGCATCGCGACTTCGCTTTCCGTCAAACAGTGAAAAGGGGAATGACAAAAATAGTTTGAAAGACAAGAGCTGTTAGGTGGCAAGAGTCAGGGCGTCACCGGATCACTCCGTGGTTGCAGTGGTTCAGTAGTGAAGGGACTTCCGGCAATTGCGTGCTATCGTTGTTCCCGGACAACTATCGACGTTCCCGAACAAAACGGATTGCGCAGCCGATGGGAGGAGTTTCCACCAGGCCCGGCCTCTTGCCGCTCAGCAGAGCGTCCACGGCCTCTTCCAGGTAGCGGAGCTTGACTTTGCGAATATCCGAGCTGTCGTCCATGGCGCCCATGTAGGCGACTTTGCGGTCTTGATCGAGCAAAAGGAACTCGGGTGTCCGGATTGCCCCGTACTCCTTGGCAATCTGCTGCGAATCGTCAAACAAATAGGGAAACTGAAATCCCTTCTCTTCCGCTCGCTTCGTCATTGCGGGGAGTCGATCTTCTTCGATCTGATTCACGTTTACCGCGACCAGGGCGACACCTTCCTGACTGTATTTCTCATGAAAGGCCACCAGCCGGTCTTCGTAGTCGACGGCGTAGGGACAACTGTTGCAGGTGAAGACCATCACGACCAACTCCTTGTCCGCCAAATCGGACAGGGAGAGCTTTCGGCCATCCACGCCGGGAAGGTCCTTCCAATCGGGCGCCGGGTCCCCAATGCTCAGGACACGATTGTATTTGCCCGCCTCCGCCCAGGAAGCAAGACCGATCACCGAGCAGAGCATCAATCCGCCGAGGAGCCGGATGAGACGGTGAGGCCGTCGAATCGCGGGGGATGTTGCCGGGCCGATTTTTCCGCCGATAACGCAGATTAATGGGCGAGAATGACCGGCGGAGAGGACACCAGGATAACCATGCCGCATGGCGAACTCCGATGGGGTTCGAGGGAAAATTCGAGGATGCCGCGAGTGGTGTATGTTACCATCTGGGGGGATGTCGTGCGAGTCGGTGCGATTCGGGGGAAAATGTTCGACAAACGGAGATGAAACCGGTAACCTGACGGGGCATCGGTGACGTGCTAGTGGCGAAGGGTCGAGAGCGGTCAGTATGGGTCGGTGTTGG
>JBJHCD010000209.1:0-8328 GCA_050485845.1 Pirellulaceae bacterium
GCCGGCGGAGTCGATTCGGCATTGGGATCGAGTCATTGAGTTGGCTGATCCCCAGACGGGGATGGCCTATCGATTCCGTCGCGCACTAGCGAAAGTTGCCGCCGGTCTTGAGCAACAGGCGGCGGAAGAGGCGAATTCCTTGTTACAGTGGGAGGGCCTGGTGGACGACGACCGGTACAATCTGGCCTGCATCTATGCCTTATGCGCTCAGCTCGGCATGGAGGATCTGGATCGGGAGCCGCAGTCTCCTTACGAAGTCCATATCGAGCAAGCGTTGGCGATATTGACTCAATTGAAGGATGCCGGCTATTTCGCCAACCCCGAGATGGCCCGACATGCTCAAGTCGATACCGACCTTCACGTACTGCGCTCCGATGCCAGGTTCTCGGTACTCTTCCCTGATCTCGATTGAGTGTCTCAATGGCACTCCGCGGGAGCGGGAGTACGATGAGGAGTTGCTCACCCAAGGAGACGCTTGCTTGGGCGTTTTTCGACATCGCGTCTCTCCCCCCGCCGCGTTCATTCTTCCAGGAGGAACGGAAATGGCAATCGATCCAATTTGTGGGATGACCGTGGATGAGAAGACAGCCCTTCAAGCCGAACTCGAAGGACAAGTCTTCTCATTATGCTGTGAAGGATGCCGGCGGAAATTCCTCAGCCGCCCGTCGGAGGCTCCCATTCCGATCATCAAGAAGGACTGCTGTCACCAGGACAACTCGGAGACTGAACGTGTTGCGCCGTCCCCGACGGCGAAGTATTTCTGTCCAATGTGTCCGGGAGTCGAGAGCGACCAGCCGGGCGATTGTCCTCAGTGCGGAATGGCACTGGAGCCCGCGCGGACTTCCAAGGCATCGCAGAAAGTGATCTATACCTGCCCGATGCATCCCGAGATTGAACAGGCCGAGCCCGGATCTTGCCCCAAATGTGGAATGGACCTTGAGCCGAAGGTGATTCAGGCGGAAGTGGGTGAGGAAGATTCGGAGCTTCGGCAAATGACCTGGCGATTGATAATTGCCGCGGTCCTGACCGTCCCTTTGTTCTTGCTGGCCATGTTGCCGATGGTGGGGATTCCCGTCGATCGATGGTTGGGAACGACGGCAGCGTTTTGGGGGCAGCTGGTCTTGAGCACGCCGGTGGTGCTCTGGGCCGGCCGGCCATTTTTTCAGCGGGGTTGGCGATCCATCGTAAGCCGCAACCTGAATATGTTCACCCTGATTGCCATTGGCGTGGGAGCGGCGTATTCCTACAGTCTGGTGGCGATTCTGTTTCCCGAGTTCATTCCCGAGGCTTTCAAGCATCATGGTCAGGTGGAGGTCTATTTCGAGGCGGCGGCGGTGATCATCACTTTGGTCTTGCTGGGGCAAGTGCTCGAGTTACGGGCCCGGCGAAGGACCGGTGGGGCGATTCGGGAGTTGTTGTCACTGACGCCTCCGATCGCTCGCGTGGTGAGAGACGGGACGGAGCGCGAGGTGGCCTTGGACCAGGTTCGGCAGGGGGATGTGCTGCGAGTCCGTCCAGGCGAAAAGATTCCGGTGGATGGCAAGTTGACCGATGGTCGCAGCAGCGTGGATGAGTCGATGATTACCGGCGAGCCGCTACCGGTGGAAAAGGGAGTGGACGATTCCGTGATCGGTGGCACGGTGAATCAAACGGGATCGTTTTTGATGGTTGCCGAAAGGGTCGGCCAGGACACGGTCTTGTCACAAATCATCGACATGGTGGCGCATGCCCAGCGAAGTCGAGCCCCGATACAGAATGTCGTTGACAAAGTGGCGGCTTACTTTGTGCCGGCGGTCGTCTGCCTGGCGATCGCGACGTTTGTTATCTGGGCGGTTCTGCAACCAGCCCAGCCCCCCCTGGCTTACGCCCTGGTCAATGCCGTGGCGGTGCTGATCATCGCCTGCCCCTGTGCCTTGGGTCTGGCCACGCCGATGTCGATCATGGTCGGCGTTGGTCGAGGAGCCCAGGAGGGGATTCTGATCCGCGACGCGGAAGTGTTGCAGCGGATGGAGCGAGTTGACACGATCGTGGTCGACAAGACCGGAACCCTCACGGAAGGGCGACCTCGAGTGACGGAGATCATGGCCTCGCAAAATGGCTCGGAAGCCGAACTGTTGCGGTGGGCCGGGTCGGTCGAACAGGTGAGCGAACATCCGCTGGCTCGGGCGATCGTCACGGGGGCGAAGGACCGGCAAGCCGAACTGATCGAGGTCGAGGACTTTCGTTCGATCACTGGAGGAGGGGTTCAGGGGCTAGTGGAAGGGAAGCAGGTTTTGGTGGGAAAACGGTTGCTGCTGGCCGAGCGGGAGGTGGAAGGCCTGGGAGAACTGGACGATCGAGCGGAGGAGCTTCAGCGGGAGGGGCGGACTGTTGTGTACGTGGCGGTGGATGGACGATTTGTGGGAATCATGGCGATTTCCGATCCTATCAAGAAGTCGACGGCGGAGGCAATCCGGTCACTGCACTCGTTGGGCCTGAGCGTCATCATGCTGACAGGCGACAACGAGCGGACGGCGCGGGGCGTTGCGGAGCAATTGGGGATTGACGATTTTGCCGCCGGGGTGCTTCCCGAGGAGAAGCATGGACGAGTTGTTCAGTTGCAGAAGGAAGGTCGGAAGGTGGCGATGGCGGGGGATGGCATCAACGACGCCCCGGCTTTGGCGGCGGCCGATGTGGGGATTGCCATGGGGACCGGAACGGACGTGGCGATGGAGTCGGCGGGAATTACTTTGGTCCGGGGCGATTTGCGGGGCATTGTGAAGGGGGTTCACCTGAGTCGCGGGACGATGAGCAACATTCGGCAGAATCTATTCTTCGCCTTCGTCTACAATGCCTTGGGACTTCCGATTGCGGCGGGCGTGCTGTATCCGATCTCCGAGAATCTACTGCTCAATCCGATGATCGCCGCCGCGGCGATGAGCTTCAGTTCAGTGTCGGTAATCTCCAACGCCTTACGACTGCGATTCAGGTGATGTTACCGGATGGGTTGGCGCTTCCGAAAAATGAAGTCCGAGTTTCGCAGGCTACGCTGCTTGGTGTCGAAGAATTGCACCAGGACCTGCTTCGCATCCTCGCATGGTTCGAATCGGCCGTCGAGGTGCGAACCGATGTCGGTTGTGATACCGGAGTTCCGCAGGTCCCGTGCGTACGTTTCGAGGAAATGCTCCGCCGCCGAGCATATCTCCCTCTTGCTCCCCCGGAATCGGTTGGTTTTGAGCATCACCTTATATTCGCGGGATGTGACAGATCGGGTCTTACGGCTCATTGTTCCCTGGGGCACCCGAGACGTTGCTTTAAGGACGTCACTTTGTGGATATCACTTCGTGGGCGTCGTGGTATCACTCGACGCGGATTCACCCTTCGCACAACCGTGAGGATTCAAAACGTTCGAATCTCACCTGTAACCTCACCCACCACGGGGAAGCCATCGACATCCGAAGGCAGTTGCGACAGAACTCGCTCATTCTCAACATAGACGACGATTGCATCCTGGCCACTCGGGGTCTTGGACATCCCCATCCCGTGCACGCCTTGGCGGTGGGCCAATTGATTCTGCGCTTTGTTCAGCGCTCCTTGGATTCCACCACTTCGGTCCGGCTCGGCCTCTTCCGGGTTATACGACACCTCTGCATTTTCACCCAGGTTCACGCGGAACTCCCTTTACTACTGGCAACGGCGTTACCTCGACCAATCGCCGGATCGCTTCGAGGCTCTCGGAGCGGACTCGACGCAAGGGTCACTACCACCGCGCATCCTACTGGCAATAGCCTGACAAATCAATTCACGAGAAGGGTCTCCACTGAGCATGCTGGCGAGTAGGAGCGGAACTTCGCTTATTGTTCGCACGGCGTGAGGATGGAAGGCCGGGGCTTCGGTAAGCCCCGGTCATCAACGAACGCTTAGGGAAGTTCGTTCAGCGTGATGTCCAGTGCCGCGGGCGCGACGACTCGAGACATTCGATTGCAGAACGTCGTACCCCCGCCGCCGGCAAAAAGCAGGCCGACCGCCGGCATGCCAGTGGTCCACTGCCAGACGATCGAGCCCGAGTCGCCGCCGGCGGAAAAATCGCCCGCGCTCGACCTCTTCACGGCAAACTGGTCGCGGAAGTGGGCTACGCCGGCGGCACCGAAGTTGACGTTGATCGACACACCAACCGCCTGGATCAATCCCTGAGTCAAGTCGGTCGTCCGGCCGGTCTTGCCGACAACCATATTGACGAACGGTTCGACCACGGTATTCCCGATCTTAAAGAACTTGGCGACGGAGTTGTTGCCGTGGTAAACGTGGTCGCGCCGGACCCGATCCACCCAGCACCAGCCGGTGGCGGCGTCAATGAAGTTCACCGCTCCGGGGCTGAAATCAATCTTCACGAATCGCTCGAGAATGGCGATCCGATCCGCCGGGTTGAGGCCACCGTCGGCCCGGCCGGGCTGGATGATTGAATCCCCAAATTGGGCCGCGTTCGAATTGGCCAACACATGGTTGTTCGATAGCATCAGCAGGCGTCGCACGCGGTCGCCACTGCGTCCACGAGCCCAGCCACCGATCGTGCCCGCGGTGATCTTGAAGTGTCCGACGGAGACGCCACCCGGGGCCGGCCGGAACTTCGATCGGTTTGTCGAGTAGGCGTCGATCCGGCCCGTGACCACGACCTCGACCGGCAAATCGTCACTGGACGCCGCCTGGATGCCCATGGTGTCGACCATCTCACGGCGGACCTGGTCCTCGTTTGCTTCACTCTCGACATAGACCACGAGGCAGGACTGACCAGGTACGGCCGTTGAGATACCAGCGCCTAACACGCCTGCACTGTCGATTCTCCGGGCCTCGGCCAGCGACATGGCATTGGTGGAAGCGGCTTCGACGAGCCGCCGTTCGATTTGACTCTTTACCTCCATGATGCATTGGACGGCAGCACTAGACTCGACATCGCCATCACCTCCACCCCCTTCATCCTCGCCAATGGGAGGTGAGTCATATTCCGATTGGGGCCCGCTATGTCCGACGTTCTCCGTCGGCGGCGAATCATAACCACCTCCACTTTCTCCCGAGGCATTGATTTCAGCGTTCTCATGGAAGTCACTACCACCGGTGCTCATGTTCGGCTCCTTGGCTTGCTTAGCCACCTACCTATTGCCTCATTCGTCGGAAACACCGCGTTACCAACATGTTCTCATGCTACGGCGCCGCGGCAGGGTGACTACGGAACGGCACGGACCAAGAAACTCGACGGATGGGAACCCCGGGGCAATCCCGCAAGTCCCTCTTTTCCGCCGAGTGATCCTGAGCGCCAGGTTGTCGGGAAACCGACGTTTTCCGGATGTCGTCCGGTTGTCTTCACGTTGTCTTCCGGTTGACTTCCGATTGTCTTCCCGATGTCTTGCAGCTGACTTTCCGCAGTCGGGACATTTCAGCTTTGCAACACTGGAGTGGTAGGGGACCGAAGACGGATTGTCAGCCAGAAGCCCGGTACCGCGTACCTTCGGGCATTGATGTGGAGGACGCTGAAGAACCCAGGACGTGTGCCGGCAGCTTAGCCCCGCCTTTCGGCATTGCGGTGGACCAGTTCCCAAATGACCCCTTCGCCGGTGCCATCGCCCCGAAAGTGAATCAGAGCGTTCTGCTGATTGCGATTGAGGCACTTGATCGTGTCGCTCAACCGGCGCTTGGGATCCTGGTCGGGGTCTGGAAGTAATGGATCGTCGACGTGCGTTGCCCAGCCGTCTTCTTCGAAGGCGGCAAGAATGAGTTCTTGATTCGGAGCGGTCCACTTGAAGTGTTTCACCAGTACTTCGTTGAGTCGCAGTTCGCGTCTCCCGGCATCCCAGTGCGGCACGAGTGGTTTGCCATTGCCCGGGCACTCCAATTTCGGACTCTCTCGCTCGACCTTTGCGATCACGTCCTTGACGTTGCGTTGGCCATTGGCCGGATCCCGGGCGAACGCAACACCTCCATGGGTCAAGACAAAGCAGGAATGTTTTGAGAATGAAAGATTGCCCGTTCGTCGAAACTCCCGGCTATCGTCCTCCGGGCGAGTGACCTCGCGAGCGTGCTCGACGTAGCCTACGCATACGAGCCAGCGAAAGTCGCTCTCGGTCAGGCCAAAATGGCGCAACGTGGCGATCTCAACGGCAAACTGCCAAACATCTTGTTGGGCGGAATCTGCGTATTCACGTGCCTTTAGCAATTCGGCCAGTGCTGGCCGCAGCTTGATATAGCAATTCACCGGCAGTTGTCCCGCTGTGCCCGCCATAGTTCGATCCCTGCCCCAGCTACCCCCGAAATCGCCCGACCAGCACTAAAGAGGAAGCCAATCTAGCCGAAAGTGCTGGCAAATGCAAGCATGTGGACCCAGGTCACTGGGTTGCCAAGTCCAATGAAGCCCAAGGGTTGGAGCACGCCCCCTAGCCAATAACGGGAAGTTCGGCCCCCGCGGCTTCTCGCGGGCCGTGTGCCCGGCACTGATTGTCCGAGACCCTTCCTCCAGGCATTTGTCGGCCTGATCATGCTGCCGCTCACGTTAGCTTGGATCACCGAGTGGTGTGGCAGAAGGAGTCGGCGAGTGGCCTCGGCCATTGCCCGTTCCACGGCGGTCCCCGTGGTACTGTTGGCCGGGACGGTACTGGTAATTGCTGCTTCGCAGATTCAGCAGGTGCTCAGGGACGCCGGCCAACTGCTGGCGGTCATTTTGGTGTTTGTCGCGTATGTGGCGCTGGCCGCGGTGGTCGGCCGGTTTACGGTTCGGCTTTATTCCCTCCCTGCTCGAGTGGGTCGAGGCGTGGTTTTCAGCGTGGGAACCCGCAATTCGTTCGTCGTGCTTCCCCTGGCTTTGGCGCTTCCGCCCGAATGGCATTTGGCGGTGGCCGTGATTGTGATCCAGGCGTTTGTCGAGATGCTGGGGATGCTGGCTTTCATCCGCTTGGTCCCAGGCTGGTTGCTTCGTGACTCGGCGACCGCCGGCCGGCCGAGCGGATAAAGATCGTCTTGCCGGACGGTTTTCACCCCCGGTGGGCGGTGGTTTGTCCACTGGTTTCTCGCATGGACTTTCCCCCGGGGGATTTTCTTCTTGGGGGGGTGGGGGCACTGGTTGGGGTGAGATTTTGAAACTTTTCGGACGGGAGCGAATCCCCCTTTGCCCGGATGGTTGTTCTCAGTAAGATACAGGGGTTCGTGACAGATTCGGGGTGTGGCTCAGCTTGGCTAGAGCGCTTGGTTCGGGACCAAGAGGTCGGAGGTTCAAATCCTCTCACCCCGACTATTTTCAGAAATGAGCCCTTTGGCGAGTACGTCGAAGGGCTTTCTTATTGTGGGGCAAAGACTTACGTCATCGAGCGTGCAGTTCAAAAACACGATTTCGAGTATTCGGCGTTTTTCGAAGCAATCGGCGGTAAGCCATTTCTGGCTAAGGGTTTGCGAAAGTTCAAAAACTCTGCTGGCCAGGTCGGCTGTTTCGTCGTGCGAGCGGTCTACGGCATCTCGCTGCAGCTTGATTGAGGCAAGGCGATCTCGCAATTCTGTTCGCTTCTTGGCGAACGATGCCTCGTCAAGCTCCTCACGAAGTCGCATGTCCAACAAGCGATCTTGCTGGGCGACCAAGAGCGACTCCTGTCGCGTGAGTTCGGCACGCTCGGCACGGGACTCGGCCTGGGAATCCTTCGTCTGCGAGGCAAGGACCATACGAAACCAGTCTCGAACGGCTTCATCTTCGATCCGCATCTTGTCGAAGATCGCCAAAACCTGCCGGTCAAGCTCAGTCTCCGGCACACGAATTCGTGGGTGGTCGCCCTTGGTGTAATACACGCAGCGGTAGTAGATGTACTGCCTTGGTCCAGCCTTGGTGCTCTTGGTCTTGATTTCACCGGTGATGGGATGGCCGCAGTGGCCACAGACCAACCGCTGACCAGCATAGGTTAGTTCGTGAGACTGATAGATGTGCCCGCCAAGCAGGCCTTGAACACGGTCCCATGTTGCCCGGTCGACTAGTGGTTTGTGCTTTCCAGGATACCATTGTCCGCGATACTCCAGCTCGCCAATGTAAGCTCGGTCCTTAAGAATGTTGTGAACGGAGCTTCTCGGAAATTTCGGCGTTGAAGGCCGATACTGACGGCCCTCTTCGCTCAGCTTTTCTACGAGCGTGTCGAGGGTGTGATTTGCATACGCAAACAGATGAAAGATGCGTCGAACATTGTCGGCAGTGTCCGGATCAATGTCGACAAGGCCTCGTCCTTCACGACGAACATTGGTGTAGCCATAGGGAGCCTTACCGACGAACCAACCTTCCCGAACACGGCGGGCTAAGCCTTCTTTGACGTCAAGGGACTGTTGCTC
>JBJHCD010000210.1:0-8325 GCA_050485845.1 Pirellulaceae bacterium
GAGCAGCAGACCGCATCGTTCAAACTGAATGCCCTTGGCGAAGAACACGGAGATCGCAGAATTCACCGAACCAACGGTACTCCTGAACCACCCAAACGGCCACGCGTTGAATCGCGCTGTCTTCAAATTGATCGTTGAAAAAGGAGGCAAATCATCATGGGTTATCCCTGGAATGACATCGATCCAGCTAAGGTCGATCGACGAATTAACATTCACTACCTTCGTCAGTATCTAGACTACTGTTTTTCTGGCTATCCCGATGACCTCACCCCGACCGAACCTCCTCCACGGGGACTTGCAGCCGTTCCGCTAACGATCCACCTCCTAGGTCGCTATCTTGACCAGCCGTCTCCTGAGAAATGGGAGCGTGCTTTGAACTATCTTTGGTCTGTTAGAGACAAGGCACATGATGTCGATTGGGCGCTTCAGCAAGGTGCTACAGTTGCTGAAGCTCTTGACCGTGAGGATGAAAGCGGCTTGCCCTCGCTTCAGGAACTCCAGGGCGATCTCCAAGCAATCCATCAAGCCCTTGAGCAAGTCACCCCGATCCTTGGCAAGTTGCTCAATGACTCCAATCCTGCTGTTCGCGAGATGGCTGCTTGGACATTGGGAGTTCTCAAAACCTCGGGTTCGGTCAGATTATTGACGGATCGGGCGGAGATTGAGATCACGGCATCAGTGCTTTATGCCCTGCTTGCTATGATTGAAGAGCTTCAGGGTCACCCTTCTCAGGAGGCACTGGAGCGTGCTTTGGGATCCTCAGATCCCCTAGTTCGTGCCTTGGCTCGACTCCTACTGATGCAGGCAGGCTCTGAGCCGGCGACAAGTGCCGAATGGCTTGCCTTCGCCCAGGAACTCATGTCTGGGGACAACAATTTGGTACGGGGTGTTCGAGATCCAGTTTTCTGGTGGCTAGAGAACCACCGCCGGGCATGGAAGCGAACGCTGGCCGAGAGTTGGATGGCACACGTCAACACAATGGAGGCACGAGAGGCTCACAGATGGGCGACTAGACTTGCCCTCCATGAACTCTTATGTCGACAGAGAGTGCATGAAAGCAATAGGGCGGAACCCCTCCTCGCCTCGCCTGAGACACGCTTCATACTCCGGCTCGTGGTGAACTGTGACGCAATTTGGACTGTCTCACCTCTCGACTCCAAACCTCCAGGTAAACATACTGTCAAAGATTCGACATACGACTCGACAACCTACTTCGAGGGAATTATGGCTAGCTTCGAGCTTCCCACAACCTATGCGGCGATCATAGAAATGCTGGATCGTTTCGATCAGCAGAATGCCTTCAATCCAGAATAATAGATCCATTGAGTGATTTCGTGAATGTCATCGCCTGCCCTACTCGGCGGCGACGAGATGCTCACTTACAATGGCGATGGCCAGCGGGTGGAAAAACAATCGCCCACCGATCATCGGCGGTTCATTTATGATTATTGTGACTTGCTCTTGGAGACCGACGCGGCGGGCGACGTCGAGACCGAGTACTACGAGAAGTACGGCGAGACGTTTCCTGGCAATTGGCTGGAACCGCTATGAATGTCGCGCGGGGATCTGAGAGTTCGGGTATTGCGTTGGCGATGCGCCATTGGCTTGAATGGTGTCGAAGGCTACCGATCTTTGAGCCCAGCCCGGTGAGCTGGTCCCAAGTCATGCGGTATGGCCGAAGACTTGTGCGGCATCAAGCGGCGCTCAAGTAGGGAAGTTGACAATGATCTCGGAGCGTCGGTTTGAAAGTCAATAAGAGGAAGTTGCGAAGAGTTCCTTGGCACAAGTTTGGGTGAAGTGAAGTGGAGGAGAGTCCGAATGAACGCAGCACTTTCATTGGCGGCAGGGGTGGCATGCCGGGATCGATCACACGTGGCCCAAGCTTGCAGTCATGGGGCCGCCAGCCGAGGTGTCGCACGATTGAAGAGCGGTGGCTCGACGTTTCCGGAGCACGGGCACCGACACGAGTCGCGGCGGTTCAAGGTCGGCCGTCGTGCCGCCGGTTGCCATCTCGAGCGGGTGTGCCATATTGGGTGCCATGCCCACGTCGCGAAGCAGCGTGGGCATGAAACAGGGGGAGTGGACCTGCCCCTTCAATGCTGCGTCGAAGTGCCCTGCTCAAGTGCCCTGCTCAAGTGCCATCGAATGGAAGCAACCGGGCCAGGGACTATTGCGAACCAACCGGCACCCGGGTCCCAGAACACTGGCAGGCTAAGCGACCGCATGCCCACCCTGCTTCGCGATGTGGGCATGGCACCCCGGCGTCGCAGTGGGAACGTGCATCACGCGGAAATGAATATTCTGCGATGGGCGGGGAGCAGATGTATTGTCATTGGTATCGCTGCGTCACAAGAGATTTGTCGACGATGTGGGCCGGATGTGGCGCTTCAAGCCCCAGGCGTGGAGATGGTTAGTCCGATTCAATCCACGGGGGAAGGCGCAACGGAGAACACGTGCTAGGGATACTTTGGATGACACGAATTGGCGATTTCTCTGAAGAACAGTTTGCCAAAATTTCGCCTTTTCGGCGATCCGCCTTCTTTGCGGCCGTCGCCGAGCGGCTGGCTGATGAGTATGCGTCGTTTGCCGAACACGACGAACGGGGAAACGTCCAGCTTTATCGCGAAATCCTCGACGGCGTTTGGAAAATTGCTGTTGCACAAATACTTGATGCATCCGAGTATGAATCGCTGTACGCTCGATACAAACCGCTCGGCTTGGGAATGGATGGGGAGCAGCCACCTGAGGCGATCTACGCTTTAGATGCCCTCGGTTGGTCAATCTCCTCCTTCAGTAACCGACGCGTTAAGATGTCTTATATTGCTGCATCGAACTACGCCCCCCTCCTATCGAATTTTATACTTTCGGAGTTGTTCAATTCAGAAGAGCTATCGGCAGGACTCTCGCCGGAATCACTGACAAGAATTCGCCTGGCTTGCCAGGCATCGCGTACACCTGTGGACTGGGTGGCATTTGAAGGGCCGCCCGAAGAGGTGCCGGAACCAGTTCCACTGCCAATGTCTTTCAAGTTCGAGTATCCAGATTTTCCCGCAGACTTTTGGGACAGAATCGACGTGGCCGCGCGGGATCGTGAACGCTTTCTCCAAGAGCTCCGAGCCGAACCAGAACCGACGGTACTTGGGTTTGCCCAGGCATTTAACCAGGCCATGAGAAGGTTGGGCCACCAGTTGTGGCAACGGACCCCAGATCGAGGGCTGGAGCGGAACGAACACATCGCTCAACAGATCATTCTTCAGGGAGAGCCGACCTATCGACGTGCCTGGCGATCTCCCGAATCTGTAACCGAAGTTGACGAATGGCTATCTCTGCCGGACCTGATGAATGCAATCCTAGAGGTTTACCGGGAGAAGTGGAACGAGACATACCCTTAATTGGTCTACCGGCATTTTAACGCGCGGAATAAAGTGAATGAATTGCTCGATCATGCAATTGTCGGAACACACGACGCTGGTCTACGATCCGGTCGGCAAGTGCGTGCTCAAAACGGTGGCCAACGGTGTCGTCACTAGCCACACGTTCGATGTGGCCGGTTGGCTGCGGGTGGTCGACAACACCGACGCTCTGGGCACGGCGGTCAGCCGCTACACCTACACCTATGACCCGGTCGGCAACCGCACGAGCGAACTGGCCGCCGACGGGGAACTGGTCCTGTGGAGCTACGACCGGCTCTACCAACTGACGGGCGAACAACGGCTGGAGGACGCCGGGCTCTCGGGCGACGAGCTGTACGCGACAACCTACACCTACGACCCGGCCGGCAATCGCGTGCTGCGGGCCGACGACGGCGAGGTCACCACCTACACGTACGACCCAGCCAACCAGTTGACCGGGGAGGTTGGGCCCGCGGGGGTGACGACCTACCAGTACGACGCCGACGGCAACCAGACCCGCAAGGACTCGCCCAGCGAGCTGACCGAGTACGTCTGGGACGAGGAGAACCGGCTGGTCGAGGCGGCCCCAGTCGGGGGCGAGGTGACGCTTGTCTACAACGGCGACGGCCAGCGGGTGGCCAAGCAGACGCCCACCGACGAGCGGCGATTCGTCTACGACTTCAAGCACCTGCTGCTGGAGACCGACGCGACGGGCGACGTCGAGAACGAATACACGTTCACCAACGGCGAATGGGGGGATCTCGTCAGTGAACACGGCGACGGCGAGTCGAGTTACCATCAGTACGACGCCCAGTGGTCAACGACCGCACTGAGCGATCCCGACGGTCTGGTCTCCGACCGTTATCAATGGCGGGCCTTTGGCTTGGAGCAATCGCACACCGGGCCCAGCGAGAGCCGTCTGTTGTGGGTCGGCAAGCAGGGGTATTACCGCGACATCGAACTCGATCTCTACCTGCTCGGCAGTAGCAACAACTCCGGCGGCGGGCGGTACTACGATCCCGAGACCGGCCGCTTCTTGAGCGAGGATCCCCTCGGGGAGGGCGGCGGGGATACAAATTTGTATCGGTACGTCGGCAATAACCCGGTCAATGTGATTGATCCGAGTGGGGAGGTGGCGGAAGAGCAAAAAAAGGCATTGCGAGCCCTGATTGTCAAACTATGTCGGCCAGATGGGTCAAAGCAAGAGAATGGAATTCATAGGAGCAGTCAAACCTCCGGACTGTTCCAGAACACAACAAGTTATCCGGTTGCCACCGCGAGCCCCCCTGAATTCTACGCTTCTTCGTCGTCCCACCAGAACAGCGATAAATCTGAGGAATGTCGGCGCTCTGCTTGCCTCTCAGCGACACCCGCGAATCAATTTCAGCGACACCCGCGAATCAATTGCTGCCTCTGAATGGACTGTATGCGACTGCTAGCCTGCCAACGAGGCCGCAACCGCCCATTCGCAGTAACTTCTGCAAGCTGTGTGAAATAAAACGAGTTGAAATCCGGCCGGGCCCGCCAGCGGAAGTCATTCTTAACTCAGATTCCCCATATCCGGCGAGAGAAGCGTCATGGCCCGGTTTATGGGCTGAAGCATGGTACTATATTGACGTCGACTGCAATCAAGTTCAGCTTCCGTTAAGCGTCATCGTCTACAAGAATGACATATGCATCCGGATTGAGGGTACTGGGATCAGTAAATGCTTTCCGAGAGTCGGAAACCGGGGTGGCGGTGCGGCAGCTCCCGGTCAGGGTGGGCCGCCAGCGATTCCCGCGCCTTTAGAGAACCAGCCCTCAGGTGAGGCACCCCATGGGAATGATCCACGCTTCGGAACTCCGGATCCTGGGCTACCAGAAGCGCCTCCTAACAAGCCGTTCCGCTTCAAGGAACTGATTGAGCGTTACTTAGAACTTCCTGAAGATTTAGCCCAAAGGTTGATATTTGGGTGGCTGGGATTCGTCATTCGTGAAGCCATTAAGAATGGTGATTTAGAGGCACTGATTCAAGCACTGAAGGTGCTCATCCTTATCCTTAGGGCGCGGCGAGGTTGGATGGCGAAGGCCCTAGAGTGGGCCGATACTTTAATCGCAGATCTTCCGATTTCACCTAATCAAAAGCGTCTTCTCTCGGCGATTTTACGCGGGGCAATTACACAGGATCCTTTGCCCCTCATCAACGAGCTCAAGAGTCATCTCGACGAGGTGGTCGGCGCGCTACTCGACATCGCCAAAGTCGATTCTGACCAGAGAGCCCTGATCCTCGCGCTCCTCCGCCTGCTGCTCGGTGAAGCGCAAGACAGTGAGATCATCGTATTGCTCTTGGAAATGTTCATGAACTCTCAACTGGAAGGGGAGTTCGATGCGAGCCAGAAGGAGTGCATTCGTAACTATCTACGACGACTGCTAGACGGGTCGCTCTCGGCTGAGGAGCTTTTGGAAATCCTCGAAAAATTGTTTGGGGATCAGCCGGAAGCGACCGAGGCCCTGGAACAGATTCGGCAGCTCCTCGATTCGCTCCGCTCCGCCGGCGAGATTGTTGAGTTGCTCAAGAGGCTTCGGCAAATACTTGAGCAAGAGAGCGGCGACCCCCTCAAGCAAGCGGGGTCGCTGGTGGAATTAATCGAAGAGGCCCTCTCCTTGCTTGAACGTTTTGACCCCGAGGCGGGGTCGGGCGAGGAGAATGGCGAGCCAAGTGTCCTGCCGGATGTCCGGCAACTGCTCAAGGCGATTGGCTGCGCGTTGAGAATCGCTCGATTTTTGCGAGACCTGAAGCTTGACGACCTGGATGACATTGCGAAAATTCGGCAGAAGGTTGCCGAGATCATCGACTGCGCTGAGCAACTCCTGAACGCCTTGGACGTGCTCGCCCGACGTCTCGAATTGCCGCAATTGAAGAACCTCGTCGCCCAGGCCCGCGATCAGTTGAAACAAGCCCGACAGGACAAAAACACCAACGCCGCGTTGATCGCGACCATCGGCGCATTGATCTTCGGGCTCGCCTTGCTTAATGAGTATTCGGACGGCGGCGGACTGTTTTTCGCACCCGATGACGGAGGAGGGGGTGGGGGGGTGCGTAATGCGTCGGCGTTCGCAGGAACGCCATGCTCAGGGCTGGTCAACAATCCTGAGCCAAAGGCGACCTGGGATTGGGAAATAGTGCCCATTACCCAGGCCGGTTCCAACTGGCAGCCTTTCGATTGGAAGAAAGTCAAGTCGATGGCAGCCATTCCGAAGCTCCAATCTGGGGGTTCGGGAGCAAGCGGAGCCACTGCATTTCTACGATTCATTGGCGGGGTGAATCAAACTACCGAGGACGCAGGACATGTGTTGGGTAGGCAATGGGGCGGCAAGGGAGGACGGACGCTTGGTAATGTGTTTCCGCAAAATCAAACATCAAACCGATCAGCCATGAACTTGCGAGATAACGCAGTCAAGCGACTTCAGCAAGCGGGAAGCTTTGGTGTTTGCATAAAGATTACGCTGCAGTATAACGATCCGGCCCCTGCTCACCAGCACAGACCAAGCGCAATCTTATACGAAACGTGGAACAATGGCACAAAGTCTAATGATCCACTTTTCACAACAGCATTTGAGAACCCTCGTTAAGCTAAAGGGGGAGTAGCGCTAATGGCTGCCATTCATGAGCTTGTCGAAGAACAAGATTATGGCGTTGTAAGAGATTGCATCCAAAGAGATCCATCAATCGTGTGCTTGCCAGATGCCCTTGGCAATCATCCGCTGCACATCGCCGCAGATGCTGGGGATATTGAAATTGTGAAACTGCTTATTGACTCAGGGGCAGACGTAAATGCTCGTGGCGATGCATTACGCACTCCATTGCACTTTGCAGCATCAGCAGGATTGGCGGATGTCGCATTATTCCTAGCGCAACGAGGCGCGGACCTTGCAGCGCTAGATTCGGCTCATCGTTCGCCGTTGTATTGTGCTGCACAGGGACAGCTAGATCGAACTGACGTGGCTAGTGTGCTATTGGAACATCACACACCGCTAGATCTAAATGCTGCTGTTTGGTTGCTGAATGCCCACGAGCTTCAAGAACTCTTGGCAAATGGCCATGGCGTAAAGTCTGCGCCAGACCCGACCAGGCTCGCTTTCGATGCTGTCATGCGAGGTGATTCTGAAATATTGACGGCGTTACTGGACTTTGGTGCATCCCCGGACGGAGCACCACAACACCGGCCCATCATAGGGGCTCTTGCCCGGCCTGAGTTGCTGCAAACTCTGCTGAAGCGTGGCGCTGATGTTACAGTTAAAGACTCCTGGGGGAAGAGCCTCCTAGAGGCAGCCAAGCAGGCTGGTGTATCCAATGATGTAATCATTTTGCTTCGGGGACACGGGGCAACGTAGCTGCTCTCTGAAACAACAATCAATAATGTCCCCCGAACGGATTCGTTCTTGTTGAAACTGCTGAGGAAACGGTTCAAGGGAAGCGAGGTTTTTCCAGTTCAATGATCCTTGCGAGTTCGCTGACTTCACAGATTGGTGAGTAAACGCTCGTTGATGAGAGAGAATGCAATTTACCTCTACAGCGATTGAGAATGGAAAATTGTGGCGATGTTGATAGATCCCACCCTGTCTCGGAAACTCCCCTTCGTCTTCGACCGCCAACTCCTCTTGGCTGAACTCGTTCAAGATATCCCCTGGCCCTACGACTTGCAATCCGGTTTCCTTTCTTTTGGCGACCGTTTCCACTGGAAGGCTGAAGTCCTTGGTCCTGAGTCAGACGAAACATATAAGTGGCTTTGGGCTTGGGCGAATGAGGCCAGCAACATCCCACCGGAGCAGCAGACCGCATCGTTCAAACTGAATGCCCTTGGCGAAGAACACGGAGATCGCAGAATTCACCGAACCAACGGTACTCCTGAACCACCCAAACGGCCACGCGTTGAATCGCGCTGTCTTCAAA
>JBJHCD010000211.1:0-8309 GCA_050485845.1 Pirellulaceae bacterium
GGCTAGTGGGAGTGCCGTGGGACTCCCCCGCCGGACGTGGAGTGTGGCCGCGCGAGGTGGGTTGCAGGGATATCGAGCTGGAAAGCGGGCATATACGATGAATCCGAACGAGCTGTTGCGCATCGTTGACTCGCTGCATCGCGAGAAAAATATTGACCCGGAGATCGTCTTTCAGGCGATTGAAGCGGCGTTGGCGACGGCGGCGAAGCGGCAATACGGCGAAGATTCCGAGATCACGGTCAGCATTGACCGCCCGACGGGAGCCACCACGGCCTACTGCAATGGAGAACTGCTGGATCCCGAGGAGATGATTGGTCGAATCGGGGCGCAGACGGCCAAACAAGTCATCATTCAAAAAATTCGGGAGGCCGAGCGGGATTCGCTCATCGAGGAATTCCAGGCTCAGATGGGCCAACTGGTCAATGGCGTGGTCCAGCGGTACGAGCACAACGCAACCACCGTGTCGCTTGGGAACATCGAAGCGATCCTGCCCCGAAGCGAGCAGATCCCGGGTGAGTCGCATCATCCGAACGAACGGTTGCGAGCGGTCATTTGCGACGTGAGGCCCCAGGGAAGTCGCGTCCGTGTCGTGCTCAGCCGAACTCGGCCCCTGTTGGTTCAACGACTCTTCGAACAAGAGATTCCGGAAATTGCGGACGGCGTGATTGAGGTCCGAGCGATCGCTCGCGAGCCAGGGTATCGGAGCAAGGTGGCCGTCAGTAGCACGGACCAGCGAGTGGACTGCGTCGGGGCCTGTGTCGGAGTCCGCGGGAATCGCATCAAGAACATCGTCGATGAATTGGCCAACGAGCGGATCGACATTGTTCGCTGGAATGACGATGCCAAGGAGCTGATTACCAACGCCCTGCAACCGGCCGAAGTCGATCAAGTCCTGTTGTGTGACATGATCGGCCGAGCGATCGTGCTGGTGCGAGAAGATCAATTGTCCTTGGCCATCGGTCGCAAGGGGCAAAATGTCCGCTTGGCCAGCAAGCTCTGCGGCTGGGACATCGAGATCATGACCGAGGACGAACTGGACCAGCAAATTGAGCGGGCGGTTACCGGTTTTAGCGAAATTGAGGGAATTACGGAGGAGTTGGCCCAGAGTCTGGTCGAACAAGGTTATTTGTCCTACGATGACCTTTCCGTCATTGAACCGGAAGACCTGATGGAGATCGGCGGACTGACCGAGGAGCAGGTCGAATACATCACCGAACAGGCGGAAACCAAGGCGGAAGCGGCCGAGAACGCCGCGGCGGAAGAGCGGCGACGCCAACGCGACGAAGACCGCCGGGCTCGACAGGAACAGGCTGCTCAGGCTGAGCAGCCTACCTCGGAAGAGGTGGTTGATTCGGGTTCCGAAGGCGACTCCGAGTCTCAGACGGCAGCGGAGCCCCAAGCCGAAACGGAGGCTCAGACGGAAACGGAGCCTGAAGCGGAAGTAGGATCCGAAACGGAAGAGGCAAGACCGGAAGCGGAGTCTGAAACGGACACGGAAACGGAAGTAGCAGCAGCAGCAGAAGAAGAAGAAGAGATTGAGGCGGAAGCCGATTCCGAGCCGGAATCGGAAAAGTCAGACGATTTGGCGGCTGTTGGTGATGCCGCCGACTCCGAGAATGGGGAATCGGAAGACTCGAAATCCATGGAACGGGAGACCGAGAAAACCGATCCCGAGGTGCGTCCTACAGGGGGCCATTAAGTCTTCTGGATGTCGCTCAAGACCAACGGCAGGAGACCGCAACCATGTAGGAGCGGGACGAGATTAACGCGATGCTCGCCTATTGAGCTCGTGAGTGCATGAAGGAGGGCCCACTGTGCCCATTCGGATTTACGCGTTAGCCAAAGAACTGCAGATTGACAGCAAAGAGCTGGTCGAGTTTTGTACGAAGGCTGGGATTACCGGCAAGGGCTCGGCTTTGGCCAGCCTGGACGACGACGAAGTAAGCAAGGTTCGTGCCTTCATCGATGGATCCAAAGGGGCTTCCCCGGCCGCTCGCGGCGTTTCCGTGGCACCTCCCACTCCTTCCCGGAAGGCACCTCCTTCCCGCCCAATCGTCAAGCCTCCCACGGTTCAGAAGATTGCTCCCCCTCCGGCGGCTTCCACTCCTCCTACCCCTCCGCCCACCGAGAAGAAACCGGCCGCGGCGAAGCCCGCGGGCGACGTGCCGACTCGAGAGCCGGACATGGAGGAGCAGGTTCCCGTTGAGCCGGTGGGAGGCGGGCAAGCCACGGTGGAAACGCCAGAGGCTCCTCCCACGGCACCAGAAAAAAAGGTGGCGGGAAAGCCGCCGGCTTCTCGAACGAAAGGGGACGAAGAGTCCTCCGAGGCAACTTCGCCGACCACGGCTCCAACCACTGCGGGCCAGGAGGCGTCTCCCGACTCGCCTGCCGAGTCCCATGTCCCGGCGGCTGAAACGCCCGCCTCCCCCGCTGCCACTCAACCCCCCACCAAGCCGGCGCCGGCGAAACCGGCGTCGTCGGAGCCTGCGATTCCACCACTTGCGCCGCGAATGCCCGCCCCTTCCACCAGCAAATCCTCCGATTCCGAATCTCCCGCGTTTACTCGCGATGACTACATTTCCGCTGGAGGAGGTTCCGGCAAAGTACGCGTGCTCGGCGGACGCTCCAAGACGGTCAAGCCCAAGCCGGGAGACGGGACCGATCGTCCGCGGACTCCGAAGCCTCGAGCACCCGTGATTCACGTGGCCCAAATGCCCGAGGTGAAGCAGCCGACACCAGCCCCCAAGGCCAATGAGCCGGCGCCGCAGAAGCCTGATATTCGACTTCCTCAGGATGCGATCGCCAGTGCCAAGGCGGGTACTCGGCCCCCCTTGGAGCATTTGACGGCCAAGGCGGACAAGAAAAAGCCCGCGGCGGCAGGTGGGAAACCAGCCCCCGTGGCGCCCGAGGATGATTTGCGATCGCGGGGAAGAGGGAAGAAAGACCGAGGGACTGCCGGCAAGGATCCGGTCGATACAACTCTGGCCGGAATGGCCAGTGCTCGGGCAGACCGCCAGAAGAGCCGCCGTACTCGGCAGCATTCCCGTGGATTGACGGGAGGCGAGCGAGAGGATGACAACTCCGCCCGCGCACATCGGCAGCGGATGCTGAAGCGAAAACGAAGCACCAGCACCGCGGCACCTCGCAAAGGAAAAGTCAGTATTGAAGTTCCCTGTACGGTACGAGGTTTTTGCGAGGCGACTGGCGTCAGTTCCGGCGTGGTGCTCGGCATCCTCATGCGGCAAGGGGTGATGGTCAACATCAACTCGCAGATCGACGAGGAGATGGTCGAGTTTCTGGCGGTCGAGTCGGGGATCGAGTATGAACTGAAGTCCGAATCGTCGCTGGAGGAGACCCTGCTGACTCAATTCCAGACCGAGGAGGACGACCCTTCCTTGCTGGAGCCCAGGCCGCCGATCGTCACGTTCCTCGGCCACGTCGATCATGGAAAGACCTCACTGCTGGACTACTTGATTGGTATCAACGTGGTCCAAGGGGAAGCGGGTGGAATCACGCAGCACATTCGGGCCTATCAGATCAAGACGGCCGATGGGCGGCGAGTTTCCTTCGTGGATACTCCGGGGCACGAAGCCTTCACGGAAATGCGTGCTCGAGGGGCGAACGTCACGGACATCGCCGTGCTGGTGATTGCCGCGGATGACGGAATCATGCCCCAGACCGAAGAGGCGATCAGCCACGCCCAGGCGGCGGGCGTCCCCATTGTCGTGGCCATGAACAAGATGGACCTGCCCGGGGCCAACCCAACCCGCGTGTTGACGCAGATGACCGAACATGGCATGACGCCCAGTGAATGGGGTGGCGACGTCGAAGTCGTGCGGACCAGCGCGATCTCCGGCGAGGGGATGGATGAGTTGCTCGAGACGCTGCTCACCATTGCCGAATTGAATGATTACCGAGCCAACCCGAACCGGGCCGCCAATGGTGTCTGCCTGGAAGCCGAGCAGCATGGGGCGCAAGGCGTGATGGCCAAGTTGGTGGTGCAGTCCGGTACCCTGAATGTCGGCGACGTGATTGTCTGTGGTTCGGCCCATGGCCGCATCAAGGCGATCTACGATACGCTTCGGCCCAATCAGCGTCTCAAGTCGGCCGGTCCTTCCGTCCCGGTGAACGTGACCGGATTCGATTCGGCTCCCGAGGCGGGAGAGATGTTCTATGTCCTCGACGATATCGCCCAGGCTCGGGAACTGGCCTTGCAGCGAACCGCTTCCGCTCGAGAAGCCAATCTGTCCGGCAGCACGACCAAGGTCTCCTTCGAACGATTCCAGGAACTCCTCCGCGACGGGCGACTCGGCGCGGTGCCCGAAGTCTCCACGTTGAACCTGATCATCCGAGCCGATGTTCGTGGATCGGTCGAGGCGATCGTCAAGGAACTTGACAAACTGGAACACCCGGAAGTTCAGATTCGAGTCCTGCTCAAGGGAGTGGGAGGAGTTACCGTGGGTGACGTTCACCTGGCGGACGCCTCGGACGCCGTGATCGTCGGCTTCAACGTGACTCCCGATGAGTCGGCGCGGACTTTGGCGGATGACCGAGAAGTGGAAATTCGCCGCTACGACGTCATCTACAAGCTGACCGACGATTTGCGAGCCATGTTGGAAGGTCGGCTCAAGCCGGAAGAACGGGTGGTGGAATTGGGACGCGCCCTGGTCAAGCAGATCTTCCCGATCAGCCGAGTCGGAACGGTGGCTGGTTGCTATGTCGTGCAGGGGGCGATCGAACGGAACGCCCGGATTCGCGTCTTCCGCGATGGAAGAAACATCGGCGATTACCCACTCGACTCGCTCAAACGAGAAAAAGAAGACGTCCGTGAAGTCCCTCGCGGCATGGAGTGCGGGATCAAACTCTCCGGATTCAACGATGTGAAGAAGGATGACATCCTCGAGGCCTACAAGATCGAGGAAGTCGCTCGGACCCTGTAGGAGTGGCCCCCAAAGCGTGTTATGAGTTCACGACGTCTCTTGAAAGCTGCCGCGGCCGTCCGTGAGGTGGTCAGCATGTCGATTCTCACGGAGTTGCGCGATCCTCGTGTTCAAGACGTGACCGTCACTTTTGTCGAGATGGCTCCCGACATGCGTTCGGCCAAGGTTCACGTTTCGATCATGGGGAATGACTCCAAGCAGAATCTCGCCCTTCGCGGCTTGCAGCGCTCGGCCGGCTTCCTGCAAGCCAAGATTGCCGAGCGGATTGATACGCGATACACGCCTCGACTGGAGTTCCTGCTGGACAAGGGAGTCAAGAACTCGATTGCCGTCAGCCAGATCCTCCAAGAGGTCCTGCCACCGGCCGAGGGTACTCCCGACTCCGAGTCGCCCGATTCTCAGACGCCTGACTCTGAAAACTCCGACCCGGAAGAGACTTGATCCACGAAGAGGGCCCTGGGCCGGTCGTGGAGTTCCCGAAAACTCCCCTCACCGGACCGACTGGCCGCGACCCCGAGGGCTTGAGAAACCTCCCGCGATTCCCTGTTCGCGAAATCACCCCGCCTCCCAGCAAGGTCAAGTAACGTATGAGCACCAATCGCGCTGCCTTTTTTACCAAGATCCACAAAGCTCTCAAAAAACATTACAAGCCCGTGACGCCACCGGCGGATCGTCCGTTGCTCGAGCATCTGCTGTATGCCTGTTGCCTCGAAAACGCTCGATATGACACGGCGGACGAAGCCTTTGCCAAGTTGCAACTGTACGCCGACTGGAACGAAGTTCGCGTTACCACGATCACCGAACTGTCGGAAGCCATGTCGATGCTTCCCGACCCAGACCATGCCGCTCGGCGATTGAAGCAGACGCTGCAGAGTGTCTTTGAAACTCGGTATTCCTATGACCTGGAATACTTGAAGAAGAACAACCTGGGGAAAGCTCTCAAGGAATTGGAGGAGTTTCGCGGGGTTACGCCGTTCGGCTTGGCCTACGCGGGACAGCATGGATTGGGCGGGCACAACATCGCGGCGAATCAGGGAGTCTTTGAGGCCTTGGTCTCCGTGGGAGTCATCACGGAAAGCGAAGCCAAGTCGGGGCGGATCCCGGGCATGGAGCGGGCGATTCCCAAGACCAAGGGACTGGAATTCGCCAGCTTGATTCACCAGTTGGGGGTCGACTTCCTTTCCGCTCCTCATTCGACCAAACTGAAGACAATCCTCCAGGACATCAATCCCGATGCCGTGCTCCCCAAGAAGGGGAAGAAGACCACGCGGCAGGAGTCGGAAGAGCGAGTAGAGGCGGCGGCGGAAGAGAAACGCCAACGCGCAAAGAAGAAAAAGGAAGCTCGCCGCCGTCGCCGCGATGCCGCCAATCAGGCGAGCCAGGACGTTGCTTCCCCTCCCAAGACCGCCAAGTCGGCCAAGTCAGCGGGAAAAGCGGGGGCGAAGGCCGGCGGCAAGACCATTACCAAAAAGAAACCGAAGTAACGTGGGTGGCGCGAGAACATGGCAGGTCATTCCCATTGGGCCGGAATCAAGCATAAGAAGGCCCTGATCGACAACAAGCGAGGAAAACTTTGGAGCCGCCTCTCCAAGGCCATCATCATCGCGGCCAAACTGGGAGGAGGAGATCCGGATGCGAATGTTCGCCTCCGGACCGCGATTGCCGACGCCAAGGCCGTGAGCATGCCGAAGGACAATATCGAACGGGCCATCAAAAAGGGAACTGGAGAACTCGACGGCGGTAACGTCGACGAAGTCCTCTATGAAGGCTACGGGCCCGGAGGCGTGGCGATTCTGTGCGATATTGCCACCGACAACCGAAATCGAACGGCCTCCGAAATCCGGAAACTTTTTGATGTTCACAATGGAAAGCTGGGAAGCGCCAACTGCGTCAGTTGGATGTTCGACCGCAAGGGACTTCTCTTCTTTCCGATCGACCAAGTCAACGAGGAACAATTAATGGACGTGGCCCTTGAAGGAGGGGCCGACGACATTCAGCGAGAAGGGGACAAGTTCCAAGTCGTGTGCGATCCGGTCGTCTATACCGACTTGACCGACACACTCCTGAAAGCGGGGCTGGAACCGGAAAGCTCCGAGATCACTCGCATTCCCACCACGACCGTCGACCTGGACGCCGATACCGCTCGCCAAGTTCTCAAGTTGCTCGAAGCCTTGGACGACCATGATGACGTCCAAGGCGTTTCGGCCAACTTCAATATTCCCGACGATGTGATGGCGGAAGTCGGTGGAGACTAGCCTGGCGGCGGCTGAGGTGCCAAATGGTCGGCTCGCCCGCGAACCACTGGTCGAGTGTGGCTCAGACAGCGCAAACCGTCCCAACGGCCCAAACCGTCCCATGATTCAAAGGGTCCACTAGCCGATCTTCTGCTTCAGTTCGGTTAGCAGCCGAACAGCATGTCCGATTTCTGCCTTTTGACGTTCGGGCTCCTGGGGAATCTCCCGCTCAATGGTCAGCGGTCCCGAGTAGCCGATCTCGTCCAGAGTCCGCAGGTATTGCTCCATGCCGACATCTCCTTCGCCCAGCGGAACTTCGCGCCCCCATTCCTTTCCGGGATTGGCGGCCCAAGTACCATCCTTGCAGTGAATACTGCGAACGTACCGGCCCACCAGCTTCAGGGCGGCGATCGGTTCCCCCGTCCCATACAGGATCATGTTCGCCGGATCGAAATTGACGAACAAGTTGTCACGGTCCACGTCCTGGATGAACTGCCGCAGGCCCTCGCCCGACTCCTGCCCCGTCTCCAGATGCAAGGCTTGTCCATGCTGTTTGCAGTGATCGCAAACGTCACGAGTGACCTCGAGCACCTCGGCGTACAGCGGATCGCTGGTGTCGTGCGGGATGAAGCCGAGATGCAGCGCCACGACCGGGCAGCCCAGCAGCTTGGCGAAATCGGCGATCTCCTTCATTTCCTGAGTCCGTACCGCTCGAGTCTCCGGAGGCACCAGTCCGACAGTCTTGACCACGGTGGGAATGTCCGCGTAGCTTTCACCCTCGAAGCCACCGAAGACGGCCGTCAGGGTGATGCCATATTGCCCCAGTCTTTCTAGAAACGCCTCGGCCTGTTCGGGTGTTCGCGACTCCTTGGCCGGGGCATGCAGCTGGATGGTGGGAACACCCAATTCATGGGCAACTTCCAACTTCACTCCCAAACCAGCGTCCACGCTGGTGAAGACTCCAATGGGCCATTTTTCCATGGGGATTTTCCTCCTCTAGAAAGCGTGAAACCGGCAATTTAAGGCCCACGACTACTCGGGGCAAGGGTACCTCGCAAGGCGGTGGGTTGGTTTCACGGGGCCCGAGTCGGCCACAGCAATTGAAGGCGTGGGTGGTGGCTGAGGGACATGGAGC
>JBJHCD010000212.1:0-8270 GCA_050485845.1 Pirellulaceae bacterium
TCCTCACATGATGGCGACAAAAGCGTCGCTTGTTCGTTCACTGACAAATGAGACGACGTAACCCACGCAAAGGTTCGCAAAAAAATAAAATCGTCCGTCCGACGCTTATTTGAGATGCGCCGGACCGCGGAATTATTCCCTGCCCCAAGAGAATTCTCGCCCGTTTTTTCCGAAACTTGAATGTCGTCCCCATTCACCACTGCCGGACGAAGGAATCGTCGAGTCCTCGGCGACCGGCGCTTCATCCCTGCTCTGCTTCAAGGTCCCTGGGAGCGAGACGATGGTCTTCGATGGGGCGAGGAGACATGCCGAAGTAGCTGGCCGGCGTTTCTCACGACCGATCCTTGAAGAGTTGACAGGCTCGCTACCTCGCATTCATGGTGGAATACAAATCAAAAGAAACAACTGCCTTCCCCGAATCCACATATTGCAAATTGCAAAGTCGTAAATGCACATTGAAGAATGATGGACAACTGCAAACTCGGCGTCTGTGCACGCAATTTGCATTTTGCAATTCCTATTTTGCAATCTCCCCCCACCGACCCCGCGCATCACGCCCAACCCCGCACGTCCGTAGCCCGCCGCGCCAGCTAGGGTGCCCTGGGTACACGCGATCCACGGGGAAACCAACGCCATTTTTTTCATCCTTCCGCGCTGGGGGAGAAAAGGGGACGCAGAGGCGCAGAGAAACACGCCGGCCATTGCTCGTTCCCCCCTCTGCGTCTCTGCGCCTCCGCGTCCTCTTTTTCCGGGACGCACACGTTCGCCTGCCATCTGTCATCACCCCCCCCAAAAAAATCCTTCCGCACGAGGGCGATCGACCGGAACCGAAGGGTGTCTCCGGAGGCGTCTCTCCGGATGAGTCGTGCCCCGAGAACCCTTCTATAGGATTAGCCTGGATTACATCTACAGAGGGACCAACCGAGTGGAAAGCGGGTACCCGGGGCGATCCCTACGGCTCGCGCCTCGGGCTAGTGTGAGTGGGGGGGGCGGGTACGCGGGGCACCCTGGCTAGCGCGGCGGGCTACGGATGTGCTCGCGCAGGCTGACGGCCTCGCGGACAATCCGCTCGACGGCAACGCGATTTCACGGCCGAGTCCGCTGCATGCGGGCCTGCCAGTCGCGAAGGTACGATTCCCGCCAGCGATTCACCGTCCGGGCCCCGGCATACGGGCCCTCGCGCAAGGCGGGATCGGGATCGTCGGTCCAGCGGTTCGTCCCGCCACCGACCGGCACATAGGTGCCGCCCCAGTTGGGACCCGTTGGGTCCGACGGATCGCCGCGGAGCAAGTAAAGCACCGACGGAGTGTCCCCCATCTTGATATCGTCCTTCTTGCTCACCAGCAAATCGCCCAGGGCGCCGTGGCCCCGGACGTGGTGCTCCAGGAACGAGCGATTCCCCAGGTCGCCCTCTTGCCGTCCACCGACATACATGCCGCGGAACGTCGTGTCGGACTCGATCCACCAGAGGTCCGAGTGGTGCTCGGCCAAGTATTCGCGCGCGGCTGGATCCTGGCGGGTGTTCCACGAGCCGATCGAGTAAACTCGGATCGCCCTCTTGATGTCAGGCTCGTCGTGCACCGCCTGGGCGACGTCGGTGATCGAACCCCAGACCAGTACATACAGCGGACGCATGTCGTCGGCTCGCGCCCGCTCGATGATCCACCGCGAACCGTCGGTCGGCGCACTAAAGCCGGCCGGCGGGGCGGGGTCAACGGCCCCTTGGACTGTCATCCGACGCAGCGCATCAGGCTCGGGGTAGCCGGGGGCATGCCGCCGTAGCCACGGATAGTCCTGCTCGTAGGCGTCGAGCACCTCGAGGATGTCCCGAGCGCGGCCTCTCCCCGGCGGCGAGGCGATCAGCCCTTCCAGGTCAAGCACGTCGGCATAAATCAGTAGGTGCACCATCGACTGGAAATCGTCTGGATCCGAGCCTCCGATGTCGGTCGAAACAACCACCCGGGGTCTTTCGCCGGCCAGGGCACCACCCGGCGGCTCATCGACCGCCCCGGCAACCGTTGCCGCCAAGAGCGACGGCACGAGTGCCGCCAGGACCGCCCCCAATAGGGAAGCACGATGGAACCAGTTCGATGTCATTGCCTGCTCCGTGGATTGCCGAACCCGCAACACCGCGCCACGCGCGACAGGGCCGCGTCGGAGTTGGGGCTCACCTACTTTACGTCGATCACTGATCTACCGATCTTGCTTGCCAGAGGCGTGCCATGGCTGTATTCTAGCGATCGCCAGTTGGTTCGCAAAATTGGCCGACGGCCAATCTCGTCCTTGGGTAAGCCGGCAAGTGTCCGGCAGCGGAGGGTGACGCGTTCGGCTTGATTAACCACCCATTGTGAAGGGATAGCGGGTATGGCTCAGAATCGCATCGCGTTCGTGCCGTGGAATGAGGCCCAGGCCGGGAACTTCAAAACCGAGACGGAGGAAGCTCACGCGGACCGTGGTGACACGCACCACAAAAGGAAGTGGAAAGCCGTGTACCTGGATTCCCAAGGAAAACCGCTGGCGAAGGTGGGGTTTGGGACGGGTGTTCGAATTCACATTGCCGGACATGGGGCGATTGGAGATCCCGAAATCGCCGCGGACCACGGGACTGGCGGGGCTGACCGAAGTTATACCGAGGTGGTCGACCTGCTGATCGAAAAGGGTCTGAAAAAGTATTACTTGGGAACGATCGCTTGCGACGTTTGCTACAGCGCCTTGGGGAATCCCTCCTTCGCCCAGCTATTGGCCCGTGAACTCTGGTCACGCGGTTTCAAGGCCACCTGCGTCCTCGGCTACAAGGGAAGTCTTTACGCCACCTACTGCGTGAAGGACACGGGAGGGAAATACATGCACCGCGTGGTCGAAACCGACTCGGGCGAGCTGGACAAGTCGTCGAAGATGCAGCAGCGGTTTTTCGGCTGGAACTGAGCGCACGGATGCTACCCGTGGATGCCGTGGAGCGATCATGAATATCTTCGCCAAACCGGCACGACAAGACGAGGCACATCAAGCCGGCCCACGACTCAATCCCGCCGTGTTTTGGCCGCCGTTCGTTTTGATGCTGGGCGCGGTGGTGTTTAACCTGACATCACCTCTATGGTTTCGAAACATCGTCGGCGTGGCGAACCAATGGCTCTTGAGCTGGTTTGGCTGGCTCTACACGCTGACCGCTCTACTTTGCTTTGTGCTGTGCATCTGGCTCGCCTTTTCCCCACTCGGTCGGGTACGGCTGGGAGGTCGCGACGCCAGGCCCCTGATGAGCTTCTGGAACTGGTTTTCGATCACCCTGTGCACGACGATCGCGATTGGCATCTTGTTCTGGTCAACGGCCGAACCATTGACGCATTTTGTTCAACCACATCCGAGTCTGCATCACTGCGATGCTCGCACGGTTACAGGCGGATTCACGGATGTACTCGGAGCAGGAACCGAGCACCAATGCCGGAGAACTTGTTTCGTAATGTGACTCATCCGCCGCCACGGAGGCCCGCTCTTCGAGCGGCCCAGTTCAAGGCCCTCTCCTCGCGCGGAAGGTTTCCAATACCAAAGCAGGATTGCTATTCTTGGGCCATTTCCGGAGAGCAGCGATTCGCAAAGATGGGCGAACTTACTCCCAGGTCTTGTCAGCGGCAAAGCTTTGATACCGACGGAGGATACGTTCGCGATGAATGTTAAAGAAGACCATCATTGCCAAGACTGCCAGCCCCACGCCGATCAAGATAACCGCCCGCATCACTCCCGCCTCGCGGTGAATCTGCAGCCCCAGTTGGCCGACCACATTGACGATCAAGAAAGCGATCCCGACATGGATGAAGGGTTTGATGCGAGGGATACACCAACAGTGATCCCAGCAAGGCTGAGCATCAGCACCGAGAGTAACGGCACAATACTTGGTTCACTAGAGTAAGAGACCTCTGACGTCGACACCGCGAGGATGCAGCCCGACGCGGCCAAACGGAGCGCCGTAAGCACCCGCGGCTTCAGGTCTCTGCGGTGCAGTTGCACGAAGACCAAAACGGTGATCGCGGCCGGGATAACGTACAACTGGTAAAGCCCGGTCAGGGTGCTCGCGGCGGGTAACCACAGGTAGACCGCGAAGTTGACGAGAGCCGCCGCCACGTAGAGGGTCCAGCGGGTTTGCGATTGACGGGTGACGGTCATATAAAATGCACCGCCTGCCAGGAGTGCGAAGGGGGCCACGGCGGGTTGATCCATGCGAACACTAACGCTTAGATAGACCACGGCCAAGACGGCAGTCAGCAAATGACCATCTATGAGCAAGAGGTGATGGTACCCGTAAGCGACGATTGCACAGGTCAGACAGAGAAGACGATCCCCATACCGGGTAATTGTCTTAGCGTGAATCCGAACCGGCGATGACGCGCCGATTTCCGAATTATTCCCGTAAAGATCCGTTGGACCTCAGCGACTGCATTCTTCGGTAGATGAGTGCCGCGATCGCCCCCTTGGAGCGCTGCATGCGACAGGAGATCTCTTCGAGCGACAAGGCTTGCAAATGGTGCAGCTGAATGGCTTCCCGCTGCGTTTCAGGCAACTCGGAGATCGCTTGCATCAGCAAATCCGCCTGTTCGCTTCGCATCATCTTGGCGCTAGGGGTGGATTCCTCGCAGGCGAGCCAAGCTTGGGCCCGAGATGCCGAGCCACCATGCCGAGTTGTCGGCCATGCGTGACGCGATTGTCGGCCACATTGAACCGAGAGCGGGGGTGGTGCCACTGCGGCGTCGTGCGGTGAGCATCAGGATTCCTAACCGAGTTCCAACCCCGTCATGGTTCCCGTGCTGCTCATGAACCGGTCTTGCTCCAGTCCCATCCGCTGGAGCAGGCTGACGTAAAGGTTCGGCAGGGGATAGTTGTTCTTGCGGTCAAACGCCAGGTGCTGACCGTGGCGGAAGCCCCCTCCCGCCAGCACGACCGGCATGTTTTTTGTGTCGTGGCTGGAGCCGTTGCCGAGATTGCTGGTCAGCAAGACGGAAGTCAGGTCCAAGAGGCTGGTCCCCTGATCGTCCGCCTCGCGAAGCCCGCGCAGAAACTCTCCCCAAGCCTTCATGATTTCAGATTCAACAATCGCCAGCTGGTCCAGCTTCAAGTCGTCGCGGCCATGATGGCTCAGCGCATGATACCCCTCCTCGACTCCGGGTATGGGAACCACGCCCCCCGATCCTCCCAAGTGGTACACGACGAAACGAGTGGAGTCTGTTTCCAGAGCCAGTCGGACCACGTCACTCATCAGTCGCTGCCTGCCGACGAAGTCGTTTGAGTTGCTGATGTCGACGGGACGGGGAACGTCCACCTTCGGTTTGGGACGCAGGGCCCACGATTCGGACTCGGCCAGACGCAGTTCCAGTTCCCGTACGCTGGTGAAGTAGGCATCGAGTCGATCTCGGTCGCCCGATCCCAATTCCCGCGAGAGGCGTTTCGCGTCATCGCCCACCAGGTCCATGATGCTACGGCCCTGCCGAGCACGCTCGGCACGCCGGGCCTGCTGGTCGGGCGAGTCGTCGGTAAACAGCCGATCGAACAGCCGCGACGGAGAGGTCTCGGCCGGGATCATCGCCCCGTTTTCCGTGTAGCAGGGGCTATTGCTGCCGTTACTGGCCACCACCAGCGAGGAAAATCGGGTGGCCTGGCCCAGATGCTTCGCCAAATACTGGTCCAGTGAAATTGTGTTTTTCGCTCGTCCCGAACTACCCACGGGATTCGCCGTCAGTATACTGGCCTCGGCGCGGTGCCCGCCTGAAACTCCGGGGTGGGAACTTCCCGAGATCACGGTCATTTGGTCCCGAAGATCGGCCAACGGTTCCAAGTAGGGACTCAGCTCATAGTCTCGCCCTGCCTGCTTGGGAAACAGATTGTCGGGAAGCAGCCCCAAGCCGAGCGTCATGGCGACGAACCGACGGGGTTGCTCCGGCGTCTCGGTGGCGAACGCGGAACGCATCGCCGACAGCCAAGGGAGCGCGAGGGCCACTCCAGCACCCCGCAACAAGGTCCGCCGGTGCAGTTGTGTCCGAAAGTTAAAGTGGATGGGCTTGGTCATCCGGCAAATCCTTCACTTCTCAAGAAAAATCGGACTCGTTACCACCGCGAGCAGTAACGAACGGAACCCATGGTTCGCTTCAGCCGCCTGCCGGACGATCTCGTCCACCGAGGGGCGGTCGGCGAACCCGATGGGCGCGCCGGTACCATAGGTTAACAGTTTTTCCGCGACATTTCGGGCCAGCGGAATGGGATCGGAGACGACGAGGTCCCGAAACCCTTCCAAAGTCTCGAAGCCACTGCCGTCGGGATACTCGTAACTGGGATCCACGGGCGAGCCCTCCGCGCGGCGGCCGTTTTTCAGTCGCATGTAATGGTCTCGCCAACGCCCCGCCGGATCAAAATGCTCCAGGGCGAAGCCGGGCGGGTCGATCTTGATGTGACAGGAGGCACAAGAGTCCTGCGACCGATGCTGGGCCAACTGCTCGCGAATCGTGTTGGCCCCGCGGATGTCAGGCTCAATCGCGGGGACGTTTTCGGGAGGAGGTGGAATCTCCCTTCCCAGCAGCCGTTCGGAAATCCAGACCCCACGAATCACCGGCGACGTGGTGGTTCCGTTGGCCGTCACCTTCAGAATGGCTCCCTGGGTCAACAGACCTCCCCGATGGTCCTCCGGCCGCAAGGTGACTCGCCGAAACAGATCCCCTTCCACCCCCGCAATCCCGTAGTGCCGAGCGAGTCGGCTGTTGAGAAACGTGTCGGGCGAACGGATCAGATCGCGGACATCACGATCCTCGTCAAGCATGGTCTCGAGAAATCGGTGAGTCTCCTCCAACATCGACTGCTGAATGATGATGTCGAAACCGGGATAGAGCTTTTCGTCGGGTTCGGTGAAGTCAATCTCCCGCAGGTCAAGCCACTGGTCGGCCAGGTCGGGAATAAAATCGCGGCCGCGTGGGTCGTCCAACATCCGCTCGACTTGACGCCGAATCGTGAGCGGGTCGAGCAGGCTCGCGGATTCCGCGAGTCGGCGTAGTTCCTCGTCCGGCATGCGATTCCAGAGGAAGTAACTCAGCCGCGACGCCACGGCGTGGTCGTCCAGCGGTCCGGGCTCTTCATGAAAGTAGAGGAACCGCCACGAGCAGAGGAGGGCGCGATAGCCGCCACGCAGTGCCTCGAGCAAGGGAACGCCGGCCTTGAGATCCTCTTGGACCATCGCGATATATTCCGTGATTTCCGATTCGGCCACCGGTCGCCGAAACGCCCGCTCGGCGAACCGGTGCATGAGGCGAGCGGCGTCGCGGCGAGGTGCCTGGGAGACAAGTCGGCTATTGGCTTGCTTGCCTCGCACGCGGACTTCCAGATCGTCGAATAAAAGCCGGCGAACACCTTCGTCATCCGGCCCGCGATGAAATCGTTCCATGGTCAACTGGTGGATACCGACACCCGGGACATCCTGCGGATCGCCCTCGCCCACGCCGACCTGGCCACCCTGAAAGCGAGCCATCTTCAACGTCCGGTCACCCGGCCGCACCTCGAGCATGTGCCCTTTGGGGAGCCACGTTTCGAACGTCCAATCGTTCGGCTCGTCCAGCGCCTCGAACGCGCCGACCCACGCCAGCATCGGCGCGCTCGAGACGCACAGCCCGGCCCGGACCGTGCACCAGACGCCATGTTCCGGCGGCGACTTCAGGGACGAGGCACGAATGGTGAACCGGTACCAGCCATCTTCCGGAGCACGGGTCGCCGGCAGGCGGCCATAGAAGATCAAACGGGACGCCCAGACGACGGCCCGATCACCGATCATTTCGGGTTCCCGATTGCGACGATTGAGATTCTGGCGGGCAACCTCCGTGGCACTCATTTCCAGGAACTTCTCGTCGTCGGGCGTCAGGGCCCGTCGGAACGCTTCGTCCAGCGCGAGATCGACAATCGCCAGGTGCTGCTCCAGCTGATGATGGGACATCGCTTGACCATCGGCGACCGTGGTGAACCCGGCGACCCGCGTCTCGTCCGGCATTTCACTGGCCAGCGGTATGTCGATCCCCAGCAGATCATGGAGCGTACGTTCCAGCTGCAAATTGGTGAGCCGGCGCCCGCGAACACGCCCTTTATCCCGCCACTCCCTCCGTTGATGGCTCGTCAGCCATTGACGCATTTCGTCGAGAAACGGTTCCGTCTCCTCGGGATCGACCTGGGCAAGTTCCGGAGGTGGCATTTCCCCCTCGTGCACTCGATCGAAGATCCGGACCCAGCGGGTGAGGCGATCCGAGTCGGAT